>NZ_JBNGGG010000040.1:0-119277 GCF_049974585.1 Streptomyces sp. UG1
TCCCCTGGATAGCAGAGGCCCCTTCTGTCTCCCGACACCCTTGACACCGCCAACAGGGCCTTAACTTCGTGGCATTGAATGACCAACATCTACTGACAGCGTGAGGTCCACTTTTCATCTGATGCCCCCGGTCCACGATTCAGCCGTTACCGACAGCGAGGGCGGAACAGGCGGTCCTTCTCCGTTCGGGGGACGTCGCCCCGAGACCGGTTACCGCCCTGCTACGAAGTGCGTAAAATGCGCCTTTTTAGGGATCCTGGGCAACTGCTAGGTGCTGACGAGGACCGCGGTATCGACGTCGACGGGTGCGGCCTCGGCGAGCTCGACCTTGAGGCTCGGGGTGCAGGCCTTCGTCGAGACGGGGCGAGGCCGTGGGCCTTGGAAGATGCGGGTGATCTCGGCGAGGTCCGGGGCCTGCCGCGAGGACGGAGCGCGGAAGACGCGCCATGTGCCGTGGGTGCCGGCGGGCAGCCTCTCGAGGACCTTCTTCGCGGCGCGCTCGCCACGGTCAGTGCGGCGGGCCTGGTCGGCGGCGCGCTCGTACTCGGGGGCGGGGCCTCGATCTGCTCGACCGGGGGATCTCGTCGACTTCGTCCAGGCCGGCCGGGTTCGGGGCCTCGACGATCGCGGTCTCGGCTTGGTCGGCAATGAGGACGGCGGGGGCGACGACGGAGCGGACCAAGTCGGTGATGGCCGAGCCTGCCCCGCACCGGATGAACGGTGCGGGATGTGAGACGAGCGTCCTCGCGTCGCAAGGTTGGTGCGCTGGACGTTCTATTGTCGCCGGGGCCAGAACTGGAATCCTCCCGACGGAGCCCGGCCCAGCCCACCGCCGGGCCTTCCCGGGGCCAGAATGGGGCGGGAAGGACAGGAAAACCCCGGGAGTGATCACCGAACCCCGGGCAGCCCAATGCGTGGAGCTCTTCAGTCGCTGTTTCGATGATCATGCCCTCGCCGACCGGCTGCCGGGCCTCTTCCTGCTTCGGGACGCGTTTTCTCAGACTCAGTGAGTGTCGGGCGCCGGGTCCGGCAGGGGGAGTTCGTCGAGGTCGAGGGTGAAGGTGCGGCCGTCGGCCAGGGGGATGGGGAGCTTGCCTGTGCCGTATGCGCGGGTGTGGGCGGTGCTGTAGCCGCTGGAGGTGGGCTCGGTGTGCAGGACGACTTCCCGGGCGTAGGGATCCACGACGAGGTAGACGGGGATGCCGTACCGGCCGTACTTCGCAGTGCAGTCGTCGTAATCCTTGCGTGCCGAGGACGTGGAGACGACCTCCGAGATCAACAGGACGTCCTCGAAGCTGTAGCGCTTGCCCTCTTTGCGCGCGTCCTCGCGCAGGATGGCCAGGTCGGGGGCGGAGTTCTCGTCGGCGGGGAAGTCGATGTAGACGTCCGAGGTGACCTTCGCGTGACGGCCGAGGGCGAGAGAGTCGATCTGCATCGACCTGATCGTGCTGGAGTGCTCTTCGCTCTGCGGGGTCATGATGATCTTTCCGTCGGCGCCGAAGAACACCACGTATCCCGCGGGGAACTCGGTGTGCGTGATCGCGTCGACACTCATGGACGGTGCTCCTTCCCGTGTGCCGTCATGATACGGCGGACAGAGCCGTCCCACGGGTGGACTTCCGTGGCGTGCGCGCACTACAGGGGGGAACCGGTCCGCACGAGCGGACGCCGTGACGCGGGGCGTGAGCTGGGCCCGTAGTGTTCGGACCCAACAGCCGGCGGTGGGTGACTTCCAGGGGCGGCGGGCACCTTCCGGGGGCCATGGGGTGGCCGGACGCCTTTGGACGGGGCAGCATGAAGTAGCAGAGGGCAACCTGCCGCAAGTGCTCTGATCAGGCACGACATCACTCGGCATCATCACGCGGTATCCGGCAACACGATCCCTCACGGTCTCGTAATGCGTAGGTCTCGGGTTCGAATCCCGAAGGCGGCTCCATGGTGAACCCCAGGTCAAGCCTTTGACCTGGGTTTCTTGTTTTGGGTGACCTTGGAATCTCGGCAAATCGGGCACTGTCTGCCTGTGCATCGTAATGCGTGGGTCGGGGGTTCGGTTTCTATGACGAGATCGGCGAAGTAGGGCTCTGAACTGGTCTTTTGCTTGCTCGTAGGGGATAAATCAGGCTGGCGTAACGGGTCCCGGTGGACAACCGGTGGACAGCCGTGCGTGAAACTCCGTCAGGGGACTGTCGCTGTCCCTGCCCGACGGGTGGAATCCACCGGTCTCCGAGGGGGCTATCGGCGGCGGCGGGACTGTCCGGTCCTGACAGCTTTCACGTCCAACTCGGGTCCTGGTGATGATGGGCCGTGAGCACACGCAGGAACCGCTTCTTGCCACGTTTCGAGGTGCCACCGAGCTGGCAGACCGCCATCCCCGAAAAGTCGGAGCGTGCACGGAGGGCTGACCGCAAGAGTGTGCGATGACTTGCGGGCACCGTCGTATCCAAGCCGTCAAGTGCTTCATTGTGCACGCCTGGAGCGGCGGAATCCGTCCCCGACTGGTCGGTTGATGCCCAGCTGAGTTCAGGCGTATCGCGAGCGCTTGGAGTGATCACGGCAGCCTGTGCGGTGGGATCAATCTCGGCCAGATACCGCCACGCATGTCGCGTACATGACCCTACACCCCTACGGTGTGACACCTCGTGCGATGACGGTGGGGGTTCACGGGGCTGGAGTGACCCGTGAGTGCCTTGGGGAGGGCACATGCGGAACAGGGGCGGGCGTTTTCGCGCTGTGGTCGGTGACGGCAGACGGCGACTGGTGACTGTGGGGGCGCTGGTTCTCGCGCTGGCTGTGGGAACCGTGTCGGCCGAGGCAGTACCGCCGGAACCCAAACCCACCAATGCCACCACTGAGGCGGCGGACACCCTGCCGACCCAGGAGACGGCCGAGTCCGCACCCGCACAGGTGGAGGCCGCTGCCGAACCCACCACCGATAACGCCGTCTACGCCTACGATGCCGCAGGTCGCCTCGTTGGCCTGACCGATCCCGGCGGTGAGACCGCTCGCTACCGGTACGACGAGGCCGGCAACCGGCTCGGTATCGACCGGTTCGCCTCCAGCACGCTGTCGGTGCTGTCGGTCGTTCCTGTCAGTGCCGCGCCCGGTGCTGAGGTCACCTTGTCCGGCACCGGGTTCTCCGCCACCGTCGTGGACAACACGGTGGCGTTCGGTGATTCGACCGCCGAGGTGAGCGAGGCGTCGGCGACTCGTCTGGTGGTGACTGTCCCGGACGGCGCGGATGACGGGCCGGTGGCCGTGACCGTCGGCGGAACCACCGCCGAGTCCACCGAGACCTTCACCGTGGCGCCCGCCGGTCCGGCCATCACCTTGGTGGAGCCCTCGGCGGGGCCTGCCGGGACCGAAGTGGTCATCACGGGATCGGGGTTCGCGACTGAGGCTGCGGACAATCTTGTCCGGTTCAACGGCGGGACCCTCGCTGAGTTGGTCGGCGTCACCAGCACCGCTCTCACCGTGAGGGTGCCCGAGACCACGACCACCGGACGGATCACCGTCCAGACCCCGGCTGGAAGGACGACCTCGCCCGAGGACTTCACCGTGCCGCTCGCGGAAGGTGAGGAGGAGTTCGAGACCACGGTCCGCATGTCGGTGGGCGACGAGGACCCGGTCTCCGTCGCGGTGACCGAGCCTGGCAAGCGTGCCCGGGTGCTGTTCGACGCCGAGCAGGGCGAGGATGTCTCCGTGGGCTTCACCGAGTCCACGTTCGATCCTTCAGCGGTCGTGGACCTGGTGGATCCACGGGGCGAGACCGTGGGCAGCGGCGGTCGTGTCTACGGCGTTTCGAGCGACTACGAGGTGCGTGATCTCCCGGTCTCCGGGACCTACACCCTGGTGATCGATCCCTCTTCGGACATCGCCGGCGCCGTGAATGTGACCATGTCTCATCCGGTGGGCGGGGAGCTGCGCTTCACCGACGATCCGGCCGCCACGGCGATGAGCCGGGCCGGGCAGGACGGTTTGTGGACGTTCGCCGCGTCGAAGGGGGACTCCTTCAGCCTCGGCGTCGACACCGCCGGCATGACCGCCGGGACGTCTGTGCGCCTGTATGAGCCCGACGGGGATCAGCTGGATTCCCTGTCCGTGTCCAAGGAGTCCGACGGGTCGCTGGACATTGACGCGCTGCCGGCGAGCGGGACGTACACCCTCTATCTCGATCCCGCGGACGGTGCGACCGGCACCGCGCAGGTCACGGTCTCGCACTACGCAGAGGCGGGGGCACTCGACACAGAGGGCGCGGCCGTGCAGATGGGGATCACCCGGCCCGGGCAGGACGGTACCTCCTCCTTCACCGCCGAAGCCGGACAGAAAGTGTCGCTCGGCGTCACGTCCACGGGCTTCGCCTCCTACGTCTCCTTGCGGCTGTACGCTCCGGACGGCAGCAGCGTGGACAGCTTCCTCGTCTCTTCCGAAGACACCACGGACTGGGACAGCGGCGCGCTGGCGCAGACGGGCACTTACCGGTTGGAGGCGGAGCCCGCCCGGATCGGCACCGGAACACTGGCCCTCACTTTGTCCCGGCCCGTGGGCGTGGGGCAGTTGAGCAGCACTGGGGACGCAGCCGTCGCGACGGTCAGCCGTCCCGGGCAGGACGCCGAGGCGACGTTCAACGCGACGACAGGGGACGACCTGTCGCTCGGCGTCACGGAGAACGCGTTCACCAGCTCCTTCAGTCTCACCGTCGTCGCACCGTCCGGCGCCGAGGTGGTCGACTCCGCGACGGTGAGCGCCTCCAGGGCACGGACACAGGGGCTGCCCGACCTGCCGGAAACCGGAACCTATACGGTGATCATGGATCCGCGCGACGGCGCCCAGGGCAGTGCCAAGCTGACCCTCTCAGCCGACCTGGCCGTCGACCTCGCCGTGGACGGCGACTCGCTGCCGGTCACCATCACCCGTCCCGGACAACGGGTGCGGGCGACGTTCACCGGCTCCGACGGCGACTACCTCGGTGTGGGGCTCACCGGCAACAGCATCGACCAGACCACCTACATCAACCTGGTCGGCTCCGAGGGCGCAGACGGCGACTACGTCGGTCTGATGACCAAGAACTCCACCCAGGCACTGAACCTGACCGGTCTGACAGCAGGTTCGTCCTACGCCCTGTTGCTGGAGCCGCAGATCGCCGGCACCGGCGGCGTGACGCTGTGGCTGTCCACTCCGGCCGAGGCGGGCGCCCTGTCGGAGACCGCCCGCACGGGGACGATCACCCGGCCCGGACAGCAACTGGAGTACACGCTGGAGGCGGCCGACGGGGACGGCGCCGCCGTGGTGTTCAGCGACACCACGATCACCGGAAGCACGCGGATCGCGCTGCTGGAGCCAGGGGCGACCGAGCAGACGAACCTCGGCTTCCTGTCCGCGGACGAGGCGGACTTGAGAGCTCCCCTCACAGCGGGCACGTACCGTCTGCTGCTCCAGCCGAGCAATCCGGTGACCGGCAGTACCACCGCCACGCTCGTCCCTGACGTGCAGGCGGGCGCCCTCACGGTGGACGGCGAGGCCCGGGACGCCACGATCGGCACCGCCGGCCAGAACGCCCGGTTCACCTTCACCGGCACGGCGGGGCAGGAACTCACCGTCGGCCTGGGCAGCACGCCGCCGTACGCCTGGTACCTGTCGGTGTACGGGCCGGACGGGGCGTGGCTGGTCGACGAGAGGTACATGTCCACGAGTACGACCTCGTACGCTGTGCCGGAGCTGCCGGCCGACGGCACATACACCGTCACCGTGGATCCCGCGTCGATGAGGACGGGTGCGTACAGCATCGGCCTGTCGACCACCGTGACCACGAGCTCCGCAGCAGACAGTGCCGCAGAAGGCAAGGAGCAGGAGACCGAAGCCTCGGCGAAGAGCGCTGGTGACAACAGCGGCGACGGCATCGTCCCGACCGGCGCCGACGCCTGGCAGCCCGACAAGCACAACCTCAAGGGCAGGGACTGGCTGACCCGGCGCGGTACGACGCCGAAGGCGCCGGCGAAGCTGCGCGCACCGCCGGGCAAGACCGCGCTCACGGGACACGTGCTCAAACTGAACGGAAAGCCCCTGGCCAGGGTCACTGTCCGGGTCGGCGACAAGACCACGCGCACGGATGCGAAGGGCCGCTTCCTGCTCACCGGTATCAGCGCGAACGCCACCACCCTGGTCGTTGACGGCAGCACGGCCGACACGAAGAAGCGCGCCTACGGCCGCTTCGACATTCGCATCCACCCCAAGGCCGGAACGTCCGTGGACCTCGGCTTCCCGGTGTGGATGACGCCGCTGGACACCAAGCACACCGTCACCTTCGACGCCCCCGCGAAGAAGGACGTCGTGCTGACCACCCCGCAGATCCCGGGCCTTGAGGTCCGTCTCCCCAAGGGCTCGGTGGTCCGCGACGAGAACGGCACGGTGGTCACCGAACTCGGCATCACGGCGATCCCGATCGACCGGCCGCCGTTCCCGCTGCCGAAGGACGGCGTCGTCCCCGTCTACTTCACCGTGCAGCCCGGCGGGACGTATGTGTTCCCCGAGGGCGCGCAGATCATCTACCCGAACTACACGCATGAACCGCCGGGCACCCGAGTCGACTTCATGGACTACGACCCCGACGGCAAGGGCTGGTACGTCTACGGGCACGGCGAGGTGAGCGCCGACGGTACCCAGGTGGTCCCGGACGCCGAGACCCGGGTGTGGGCCTTCCACGGCGCCATGTTCAACACCCCGTCGCTGCCTGCGTGGGCCACCTCCTGGCTGGACGGCGCGATCGACTGGCTGTCCGGTGACCCGGTCGACCTGTCGACGGGCCTGCTCACCGACACCCGCACCGACCTGGCGGTCGAGGACTCCCTCACCCCCGTCGAGGTGACCCGGACCTACTGGCAGGGCGACACCGAAAAACGCGCCTTCGGCATCGGACGGGACCTCGTCTACAACGCGTTCCTGCACTCCGAGGAGCAGTACCAGGAGGTCGACCTCTACCTCCCCGGCGGCCAGAAGGTGCACTACGTCCGCACCTCCGACGGCACCAGCTTCAACGACGCCGTCTTCGAGCCGGAGGACACCACCGGCAGCTTCCGCGGCACGACGATCGAGTGGAACAGCAGATCCGGCTGGGACCTGACCTTCCCCGACGGCAGCGTGTGGGAGTTCCCGCAGTACGCCCCGCTGAAGGAGATCCGCGACCGCTACGGCAACACCCTGACCCTCACCCGCACCAACGGCAACCGGGGCGGGATCACCCGGCTGGTCACCTCCGGCGGACGCTGGATCACGCTCACCTATGACACGCAGAACCGCGTGACCGAGGCACGGGACAACGCCGGCCGCACAGTCTTGTACACATACGACGGTGAGGGGCGGCTGGCGACGGTCACCGACCCGGCCGGGAAGGTGAGTTCGTACACCTACGACGGCACCTCCAACCGCATCGCCACCGCGACGGACGCCCGCGGCATCGTCTACATGACCAACACCTACGACGCGGACGGCCGAGTCGAGCAGCAGACACTGACCGAGGGCGCGAAGTACACCTTTGCCTACACCGTGACCGGCACCGGCGAGGTCACGGCGACCCAGGTGACCCAACCGGGCGGGGCGGTGCGGCGGGTGGAGTTCGACGGCGGCTACGGCGTCTCGGACACCGAGGCCTACGGCACCGACCTCGCCCGCAAGACGGTCTACGAGCGCGGCACAGGCCACCGCATCGACGCCGTGACCGACCCCTACGGGCGCCGCACCGAGCTGTCCTACGACACCGACGGCCACCTGACCGGGACGGTCGAGCTCGCCGGCACCGACGACGCCCGCACCACCAGGACGGTGGTCTACGGCGGTGCTTACGATCAGCCGAGCAGCATCACCGACGCACTCGGTCACACGACCACATTCACCTACGACGCCGACGGCAACCTGACCAAGACCACCGACGCCGAAGGACGCGCGACCTCCTACACGTACAACAGCGCCGGACAGGTCAGGACGATCACCGACGCCTCGAACGCGGTGACGACCTACACCTACAGCAACGGCGATCTCGCGGCGATCACGGACGCCGAAGGCCGGACCGTTGTCCAGTTCACGGATGCCGTGGGCCGGCCGAGCGCGCTGACCGACGCGTCGGGCTCGTCGACCACCGTGACGTACGACAAGCTCAACCAGCCCCGCAAGATCACCGACCCGCTGGGCTACACCACGGCCCTCGACTACGACGAGAACGGCAACCTCACCACCCTCACCGACGCCCGCGACCACACCACCACCTGGGCCTACGACGACGCCGATCGCCCCGAAACGGCGACCGACCCGCTCGGCGCGCAGTCCCTGTTCGAGTACGACGCGGCCGGGTTCCTGAAGAAGGCGACCAGCCGATCCGGCACGTCAGCCATGGCCGACTACGACCTGCTGGGCCGGCTCAAGAGCGTCCGGTACGGCGTCGATGACGCAGGGCAGGCCGAATCCACCGTCACCTACGGCTATGACGACAACGACCTGCTCAAGCAGATCACCGACAGCCAAGCCGGCAATCAGTCCTTCACCTACGACGTCTACGACCGTCCAGCCTCGACCACCGGCCCCACAGGCACGGTCAGCTACGACTACGACGCCGCGGACCGCCGCACCGGGATGACGGCGGCCGGGGCGAGCACGACGTACGGCTACGACACTTCGGACGTCCTGACCTCCGTCACGTCGGGCAGCCACGAGGTCACCTTCGGCCTGGACGACGCGGGCCGGGAGAAGACGGCGTCCCTGCCCGGTGGCATCACGCGCACCACCGACTACGACACCACCGGCGTCATCAAGTCCATCGTGTACACGCAGGGCGACACGACCATTGGTGACCTGAAGTACACCCGGGACGAGCGCGCCCTGCAGGCCGGGCTGACCGGCTCGCTGGCGAAGGTGACCCTGCCCGCCGCCGAGACCGGGACGCAGTTCGGCAAGGACAACCGCATTACCGGCTACGACGGGCGTACCTTTACCTACGACGCGGACGGGCAGCTCACCAACGACGGCCTCCGCACCTACACCTGGAACGCCCGTGGCGAGCTGACCGGCCTGACAAGGACGGGAACAACGTCGTCGTTCGGCTACAACCCGGTCGGCGGACGCATCTCGAAAACCATCAGCGATGCCACCACCCGCTACCTCACTGACGGCGCCAACCCGCTGGCTGAGCAGGACAGTGCGGGCGCGACCACCGCCACGGTGGCCACTTCGGGGCTGGACGAGTTCCTCACCCGCACCGAAGGCGGTACGACCCAGGCCTACCTGACCGACGCCCTCGGCAGCGTGGTCGGCCTGGCGAGCGCCGACGGAACCATCGCCACGACCTACGCCTACGATCCTCATGGCACACCTACCGTCTCCGGCACGGCGACCTCGAACCCGTACACCTTCACCGGCCGCGAGGACGACGGCACCGGCCTGCTCTACTACCGCAACCGTTACTACGACCCGCAGACCGGCCGCTTCATCTCCCAGGACCCCATCGGCTACGCCGGCGGCACCAACCTCTACCAGTACGCCCTCTCCTCTCCGACGACCTACACCGACCCCTCCGGCAACAACCCCATGGTCGTCGGCTGCGTCATCGGCGGTGGGCTCGGAGGATTCCTCGACTGGGGCGCGCAGCGGCTGTCGGGACGCAAAGTCAACTGGGGACAGGTCGGCGGAGCCGCGCTCCTGGGCTGTCTCGAGGGCGGCCTCGGCGGTCTGCGCGCCGGTGAGTCCGCGGTGCGGGCCGCACGTGGCCTCGCTGACCAGGCCTCGGCCATTCGCCCCGGCAGGCTGAGGCCGTCTGTGGCTGAGGCAGTTGAACTGCCCAATGGGCAGGTGATCCGTCACACGAGCGTCCGGGGGACTCCGCCCGCGTTGCATCCCCGAGTCCAGGACATCCTCAACAAAATTCCACCCGCGCAGCGCGGTTCGGGACATGGAAAGTGCGGCCTGCCCATCTGCCTCAGCAACGCACTCGGGAACGGGATGGATCCGACCGGCTCGAAGGTCGCGGCTGTCGTCATCCGGTCAAACGTCAAGCACCCCAAACACGGATACCCTGTGGGTCCATGTAACAGCTGCAAGGCACTGGTGAAAGAACTCAACCTGGATTTCTTGACGGGGAAGTAGTATGACGAGGTTCTCGGCAGAGACCGAAGAAGTCCTGCGATCAGCTGGATGGCGCGAAGGGCGCCACGTACAGACAGCTGAATGGCGGGAGCAGTTTGAGCAGCGCGGGATCATCATGCACGATGCTGCTGAGAAGTTTCTCGCGGAGTTCGGCGGCATTTCCGTCGACGTCAGCGCGCCGGGGATCAGCCGCGCACGCGAGCCGTTCGAACTGGATCCCAGTCTGGCGTACGGAGAAGAGGACCGGTTCTCCGAGTGGGGCGAAGAAGTCGGCGCGTCCTTGTTCCCGATCGGCGAACTGGATCAAGGGCGATTCTTCCTCGCCATCGACGAGAAATCGGCCATATACCTCGTCGCGGACTGGCTGGCTCACTTCGGTGAAATGCCTGCCGCTCTCGACAACCTGGTCCTCGGAGTCGCTCCCGAGATTGTCATCGAGTGATGAGACGCCCTACGGATTCGTTACCACACGAGAACACGTCCGTGCCCAGCCCGCTTTCCCGACTCAACCGTTACGACACTGACGCTTTGCGTCCGCTGGGAGGGGCCGTTCTGTGACGGCGCACAGCAGGCGCGGACTACTGCGCGCGTCGACGGCTGCCGCCCTCGGAGTCAGTGGACTCGCCGCTGCAAGCGCCGCGGTCCTGAACAGCGAGTCTTCTCAGCAGGAGGAAGAGCCGGCCTATCTGCGCGGTGCCGCACCGTTGCCGTATGCGCAGCTCATCTCCCTTGACCTCGGTGCAAGCAGGCAGCACCGTATCGGAGCATTTCGTGCGGCACATCGCGCTGTCACGGCGACCGATGGCGACAGCATCGCGGCGTGGCTCGCGGTGGGCCACAGCCTGCTTCCCGAAAGGGCAGAACGGCCCCGACACCTCAAGCGAATGCCGTCCTTCACGGGCGACGTGCTGGATCCCGCCCAGTCGCACGGTGACCTCCTGCTCCAGGTCACCGGTACCTCAGCCCAGGCGGTGAGCAAGGCGGCGGACCAGACGCTGGACGCGCTGCCGCAGTGGCGGGTCCGCTGGCGCATGGCCGGCCTGCGCCCCGAGAACCGTACGCAGGACGGCAGGGGTCTGGCCCGCAATCCCTTCCACTTCACCGAGGGCTACGGAAACCCCGCTACCTCGGCCGGAACCGCCGACCGCGCGATCGTCACCGGCGCCCAGAGCGAGCCGTCCTGGGCGGTTGGGGGAAGCTACCAGGTCGTACGGATCATCCGGCTCGCGACCGATTTCTGGGACCGCGACACCATCCACGAGCAGGAGCGCATCATCGGCCGGCGAAGAGACGGGCGGTGGCTGGACGGAACTCCCAGCACCGAGCGGCCCGTCTTCCCGACCGATCCCCAAGGCAAGATCACACCACTTGACGCCCACGTCCGCAGGGCAGCCCCGGACCGGCGCAACCCTCCGCCCATGGTCCGGCGAGGCTACAACTACCGCGGAGGAGACGACGACCAGGGACTCATCTTCTCCTGCTTCCAGCGCGATCTGGCCAAAGGCTTCGAAGCCGTGCAGAAGCGACTGGAGGGAGAGGCCATGGCAAAGTACCTGCTCACCACGGGCGGCGGCTACTTCTTCGTGCCGCCGCCTGGGGACGACTGGATCAATGCAGTTTCGTGACGTCGAAGGCTGCGATCAGTAGCGTGCTGTCGACGTGTCGCTCACCAGGACATCGGTGCAAGTTCAGTATGCGGATCCCGCGGGCCCAGCCGACAGTGTTGAGGCACTCCACCAGCGTGCGGGCTGGGCGTCGACGGTGAAGACGCCGTCGACAGGAGAATGCGTTTGCCCTCTACTTGAGCCGGGGCGTGGGCCAGTTACGGAGAGCTGCAGCCCGCCGCGCGAATCGAGACGGAAGGCCTGCAGGGGCGGTTGGGCAGTCCGAGGAGCTGACCAGGACGGCAGAAGTCCGGTACCCGGATGCGGTGGGGCGGCTTGACGCGCTGCTGCAGGCATGGGCGGTCGGGTTCGCGGCCGTGCGGTCTGATGTGCTTTCGCCGCGCCTGGCTGTGTCCTGGCGGGGTCTTCGGGCGGACGAGGCGGCGGGATTCCTGGCGGCGCTCGACGCGCGGGTGCTGCATGTGGACTCTGCCGGGTACGTCGTGCTGCCGGCCTTCCGGTCCAAGGTCTCCGGTGGCCGCCGATATGCCTTGTTCAGCCGCAACGGCTCGGGTGTGGCGGTCAATTTGGAGTATCTGATCCAGATGGCCGCGTGCCCCTGCCCTGTGCTTGTCGTCGACCCGCCACCATTCCACGCGGCGGTCCAGGCCGAGCGCGGTGAGCCGGGCACCGTCGGCACGGAGCGTCATCCATCGTTCCGGGACCTCGCTGGAGTGTGCGACCGGGGCATAGTCGAATGCGGTGTGCTGTCGGAGCCGCGGGCACGGTATGGGGATGGCGACGTGGGTGGGGACGGGGCGCGGGCGGACCTCTGCGTCGGCCCGTGCGGCCGAGAGTCTTTCGGCGGCCGGCTGAGTGCCGCCGTACGGCCGGCCGACCCGGCGGAACGGCCGGTCGGCCGCCATGGGCGCGTCCGGGCCCTCCCGCCGCACGCGCGACACACCACGGTCCCGGTACCCGCTGCGGGTACCGGGGCCGTGGTCCGCTCATCAGGTCCGTCAGCTGACGGGCCTGAGCTGCCACTGCTGGCAGTTGTTGTTCAGCCAGGACCAGAGGCGTACGTCGGCGCCGTCGCCGGTGCTGCAGTTGGCCACGTCGGCGACCTTGCCGCTGTTCTCGTTCACGATCCGCACGTAGTCACCGGTGGCGGTGTGGATGAGGCGGAACCGCTGGCAGTTGTTGTTCAGCCAGGACCACTGCCGGATGTCGGTGCCGTCGGCGGTCGCGCAGTTGGTGGTGTCCATGGCCTTGCCCGTCCTGACGTTCACCAGGCGGCTGGTGTCGTCGGCCAGGTCCTCGATCCGCCACTTCTGGTTGGCGCCGCCGTTGCAGGTCCACTGGAGGATGTTCGTACCGTCGGCGGTGTTGCCGCCCTCGACGTCCAGGCACTTGCCGCTGTTGCGGTTGACCAGGGTGTAAGCGGTCGGGGTGGCCGCCGTCTCGCCGGAGGGGCCGGGCAGTGTCGTGCCGAGGGCGACCGGGGTGCCGAAGTTCGGCGTGCCGTCCGCGTTCCAGGTGAACTTCTGCGCGCGGGTGGTGCGGTTGTTGTCGCAGCCGTCCGTCGAGGTGTCGTTGCGGGCGTGGTAGACGATCCAGTTCTCCGTGCCGTCCGGCGAGGTGAAGAAGCCGTTGTGGCCGGGGCCGTGGACGTTGGCCGCGCTGTCCCGCTGGAATACGGGGGTCTGCTTCTTCGTCCAGGAGGAGGCCTGCAGCGGGTCACTGCCGGTCAGTTCGAGTTGGCCCAGCTTGTAGTCGGGGGTCCAGCAGCCGCTGGCGGAGTAGACCAGGAACGTCTTGCCGTTCCGTTGCAGCGCCTCCGGGCCCTCGTTCACCGTGCCGCCCTGGCGCTCCCAGCTCAGGGTGGGCTGCGAGATGGTGCGCAGCGTGCCGCTGACGGTGTAGGGGTTGCTCATCGGGGCGATGACGAGGTTCTGGGTGCCGTTGGTGGTGTTGGCGCTGCCCACCATGTACAGGTTGCTGCCGACCTCCAGAACGCTGGCGTCGATGAGCCAGGGGTCCGAGCCGGTGGGCTTGATCTTGTTCTTGTAGACGTACGGCCCCATGGGGTCGGAGCCCACGCTTTCCAGCACGTGGGAGCGCTGGGTGCCGAGGTAGTCGCTGACGCAGGCGCCACCGACGTAGTACACGTACCACTTGTTGTTGAAGAAGTGCATCTCGGGAGCCCAGAAGTTGCAGCCCCGGGAGGTGTCGGTGTCCTTCCACACCTGCACGCTGGGAGCGGTGGCGAGCCCGGCGAGGGTGGGCGACTTGCGCATGGTCAGCACGTCGGACCAGGACGTGGTGATCAAGTAGTAGTTGCCGTTGTGGAACTCGATCCAGGGATCGGCGCCCTTCTGCGACTTGACCGGATTGGTGAACGGCCGCCCGTCGGCGGCGGTGGCGGGCTGGATGGTGGCGCCCAGCAGCAGGGTGAGTACGGCGATGACCATCGCCGTCCATCTCCCTCTGCGTGTGCGGGCTCCCGCGCGGGTGCGGATCACTGTCGTCGTCCCTTCGTCAGTCGATCCGAAGACCCCCACTGTTCGATATATCGAACTAGGTTCGGAACTTCGGCCAGAAAGTAAGGCCGCGTCTCCCGCCCGTCAACACTTACGTCACAGTCGCCCCAAACGGTTACACGAAACCCGGCCCCTGGGGCCTGTGGTGGGCGGGCCGGCTGCGCGCACGGCAGGTGGAGGGATGGATCCAGGCGGTGCTGGGCGGAGGCGACGGCGGCTGTCGGGGCTCCGCAGGCTTCAGCGGCAGCCCGATGCGGGGCGACGAGCTTGGCGGCGTGGTGGGCATGGTGGTGCGAGGTGCCCGGTCTGAGCCCGCCGTCGCGAGTCACTTTTCTCTCATCCCGCATCCCGACCGACATCTTGCTGAGTTCCTGGCCTCTGCTGCACGAGCCGGCCCTGCCCCGCTCCCCTTCTCGGGGGCCCGGCGTGGGCCGCCCTGTATCGGGAGTCCGGTCGGACGGCCGGGCCTCTCTGATGTTTCGGCTGTCGCGGTCACCGACCCCCATCGCCGACGTGAGGGTCACTTCGGCTTTGGTCGTTGCCAGATTGCATCTTGAGGGCTCGGCTTGTTGCCCAGAGTGTGCGCCGAATCCGATTCTTTATGTTTCGACTCATTGACGTCCGTGTCGCCTGGGGAATGCCTACCGGGTAGTCACCGTCGGCCTGCTCAAGTTGCTCCACGTCGACGTACCCGACCGCACAGGCAGAAGGGCCCCGTGCTCATCCTGGGCTCATCCCGACCTCTGATGTGGAAGACGTGGCCCGCCCCGCGGCGACCGGATCCGGCTCGGCACCGGGCGAGCAAGTCTTGCCGTCGGCTTGCCGCGCGCGTGCGTCATGTGGCAGCCCTGCGGAAGTCGGGAGCGAAGTTCGTGATCACCGGACACGCATGATCTCTCTGTGTCACGGTGATGTTGCCCTCTGGAGCCGCACTCACCCTTGGGGAGCACGATGCCCGCACCAACCCCTGAGCAGAGCACGGCCGTCGATGCGTTCCGGCGCGGGGATCATGTGGTGCTCCAGGCGGGCGCGGGAACCGGCAAAACCACGACGTTGACCATGCTCGCCGCGAGTACTGACAGACGCGGACGGTACATCGCCTTCAACAAGTCCATCGCCACCGACGCGGCCCACAAGTTCCCCGGCAACGTGCTGTGCAAGACCGCGCACTCGCTGGCCTTCGGCGCCGTGGGCCACAGGTACGCATCCCGCCTGAATGCTCCCAGGGTCCCCGGCTGGAAGACCGGTGCTTCCCTCGGCATAGCCGTCAACATGCGCATGCGCATCGGTGAGCGGAACGTCACCAACAAGGCCCTCTCGTACACCGTGCTGCGGACTGTCACCCGCTTCTGCCAGTCCGCGGACAGCACCATCAAGCGCCACCACGTCCCGCGGATGCGCGGCATCGAAGCGGAAGACCTGCATGCCCAACTCATCGACGTCGTCCTGCCGTACGCGACCAGAGCATGGGACGACCTGCAGAATCCGCAGGAAGGCGTCGTCCGCTTCGACCACGACCACTATCTGAAGATCTGGGCACTGACCGAACCCGTGATCCGAGCGGATTTCCTGCTGCTCGACGAGGCCCAGGACACCAACCCCGTCGTCGAGAAGGTCTTCAACGACCAGCGGGGCCATACCCAGTTGGTGATGGTCGGTGACTCGGCCCAGGCCATCTACGGCTGGCGTGGTGCCCGGGATGTCATGAGCGACTTCGACGGTACGCAACTGGCCCTGTCCCAGTCCTTCCGCTTCGGCTCGGCGCTGGCGGAGGAGGCCAACCGGTGGCTCCACATCGTCGACTCCCCGATCCGGCTCACCGGCACCCCCGCGATCAGCACGCGCCTCGAACGCGTCGAGGAACCGGACGCCATCCTGTGCCGGTCCAACGTCGGGGCCATGCTCGAAGTCATGCGTCTGCTGGGGGCGGGTCGCCGCGTCGCGCTGGTCGGTGGCGGGGAGTCCCTGCGTGCGCTGGCGCGGGCCGCCCGCGACCTCAAGGCCGGCAAGCGCTGCACCCACCCGGAGCTGATCCTCTTCGAGTCCTGGGGCGAACTGCAGGAGTACGCCGAATACGACCCCTCCGGCCGTGACCTCCTGCCGTTGGTCGACCTCGTCGATGAACACGGTGTCGATGTCATCCTCGACGCGGTGGACCGGCTCTCCGTCGAGCAGGGCGCCGAGATCGTGGTGTCCACCGCCCATAAGGCCAAGGGCCGCGAATGGGCGTCCGTCCGCATCGGTGAGGACTTCACCGAACCGGTGGACCAGGAGGAGTGCGACGGGAACGGCGACCCCTTGCCCGGCGACATCGACGACGCGGAAGCCCGACTCGCCTACGTCGCCGTCACCCGAGCCCGCCACCGACTCGACATCGGCGGCCTGGGCTGGATCAATCAGCACCCCCAGGGCAACCCCGCCGGCGCACCTCCACGCAAGGACCCAGCACCTGCCTCCCCATGGGACAACCTGGGTCCCTCTCCCCGCTGAACCGTGCCACCCGTGCATCGCCCGCCGTCCGCGAGTTCAGCCAGTGGACCGCCAGGATGCCAACCGGAACAGCGAAGCCCAGAGTTGGTTGTCCCTTCACGCCGCCTCATGTCTTGATTGCGCGGACGCCGGGGCCGCACAGCATCAGGTCGCGGAGGAGGGGGAGGCGATCGCGGTGGCGGCCACGACCCGCGTCGGTGGCTGGTTCGTCCTGGGGTCGCGGGCTTCGACGAGGGTGACGGAGCTGGTGATGACGCGGATGTCCTTCATGTACCTCTCCCTCGACGCGGCCCACGCACCCCACCATGTGTTCAAGGAGTGGGCCGACCGGTACAAGGGCGTCTTCGACGAGGGCTACGAGGCGATCCGCCCCGACATTCTGCGACGTCAGAAGGAGATCGGCCTGCTGCCGGAGAACACGCGGCTCTCCTCGGTCAATCCGCACGGCGAGCCCGTGGTGAGCGGGCCGGACGGCCGGCCGTGGCCGCTGCTCGACACCGTGCGTCCCTGGGACGACCTCAGCGCCGACGAGCAGCGGCTGTTCGTCAGAATGGCCGAGGTCTTCGCAGGTTACGTCAGTACAGCGACGCCCAGCTCGGCCGGGTGCTCGACTTCCTGGAGTCCTCGGGCGAGCTCGACAACACGATCATCGTGGCCGCCTCCGACAACGGGGCGAGCGGTGAGGGCGGGCCGGACGGGACGTTCAACGAGTGGCGGTTCTTCCGGCGAGCGCTATGCCGATCACGAGGCTCAGGTACGGGGTTGGTTCATGACCGACTGAACGTCCACTGAGCCCAGGACCGGGTCGCGGCCGTGGGCCCGTGTCCTGCCCGTCGGAACGTGCTGATCGTGGTTGTTTGGAGGCATGATCAGCAAGGTTCGCGCCCGTGTCCTGCCGGCCGCTCAGCGCCGCTCGCTGGACGAACTGACCCAGGATCTGATCCTGTCCGCCGGGGACACCACGTCCAAGCGCTCGGCCTTCTGGACGATGCTGACGCTGTCGGCGGTCATCGCGGCCGGCGGGGTGCTCACGGACTCGACGGCGACCGTGATCGGCGCCATGATCATCGCACCGCTCTCCACGCCGATCATGGGTATCGCCCTCGGGTCGGTGCAGCGCCGCCGCACCGGATCGGCCGTGGTCGTCCTCCTCGCGTGCCTGTTGGTGATCGCGGTCGGGATGGTCATATCGGTGGCTCTGCCCCGCGACTACGACCTGCTGTCCAACAGCCAGATCTCGTCGCGGACGTCGCCGGGCCTGATGGACCTGATCGCCGCCCTGGCGACCGGCCTGGCCGGCGCGGTCGCACTGGCCCGTCGGGACGTCGCCGCCGTGCTGCCCGGAGTCGCGATCGCCATCTCCCTCGTCCCGCCCCTGGTGGTGGCAGGGGTGTGCCTGGGCAAGCTGTCGGGATGGCTGGCTCTGGGCGCGCTGGCGCTGTTCGTGTCGAACCTCTTCGCCCTGGTCTTCGCCGGCATGGTGGTGTTCGCCTCGCTCGGTTACGCCGCGGAGGCAGACAGAGCGGCCGGGCGCCCCGCCGGCAGGGCAACGGCCGCCATGGCCCTGCTGTTCGTCGTCGTGCTCGTTCCGCTGACGGCCAACACCGTGGCCACGTTGCTGCTCAACGTGTGGACCGGCCGGACCAAGGACGCGGCGCAGCAGTGGCTCGCCGACGAGCCGGACGCGTCCGTCACGAGTGTCGACGCGAATTCCCGGACGCTGTACGTCCACGTTCGTGTTCCGGGAGAACTCCCGCCGGTGCAGTCCCTGCTCGACCGGCTCGAAGGACGGATCCCGGACGGCATCCCCGTCGTGGTGGACGCCTCGCGCGGCCGGCGCATCGACGCCGGAGAGGTCGGCGGCTGAGCGCCGCGTCCGCGTCCTGCCCCGAGGAGCTTCCGCGAGGGCTTCCGGCTTCGCGGAGCGGTGGGCCTCTGGCAACCGGTGCTTGGAAACCGTGCGTCCCTCCAGAAGCCGGCTGTCGTGGCGCCGAGCGATGATCACGCGGTCGGGCGGACCGCGCGACAAGCCGCAGTCCGTAGTGGTGACCGCCCGGCTGCGAACGGTCGGTGTCCGGGCTCCACTGGACCATCCCGAACGGGGCGACGGCACCCGGGAAGGTGTTGCCCGCGCCGCCGCCGGTGCCGAAGTCGGGGCCGCCAGGCTTCGTGCCGACGAAGGGGGTTCACGTACTGGGCGAGGTCGGTGGTGGTGGTCGTGCCGGTTGCGGGAGCCGCGACCGCCACCTGGGCCGGCACGGACGCGCCGAGCGTGGGCGTGCGGACGTTGTGCGGGGGGCATGCACGGCAGTTAGGCCGCTCCGCGATCACGAATGCCCGATTGAGACGTCAAGTTTCAGGCGGTGCTTACCCATTGACCGGATCTCAGTCGCAGTCCTTCCGATCGCTACTCGTTGCTCCCCAACTGCTGCGATCTTCAAGAGCGTTGACCCACCCCCTCCGCACCAGCAGAATGAGCCCGCACCCGCATCCTGAGAGCGCTCTCAAACTCCGAGGGAGACCCATGACCGGCACGATCGACAGACGCGGCTCAGGGCTCAGTCGTCGCACGCTCATCGGCACCGGCCTCGGTCTCGGCGCCGTGGCCCTCACCGGCACCGGGGTCGCGCACGCCGATTCCGGAGGTTCCGCGCGGCGTCGCGCCCGGGCC
Organism: Streptomyces sp. UG1; assembly: GCF_049974585.1. NCBI lineage: Bacteria > Bacillati > Actinomycetota > Actinomycetes > Kitasatosporales > Streptomycetaceae > Streptomyces > Streptomyces sp. UG1. Next base: position 19,431 of record NZ_JBNGGG010000040.1, read on the forward strand.
TTCCTCGCCGCGGCCATGGACGCCTACCCCGACCACGGCACCACCCGCCTCGCCCAGAGCTACACCGACCAGGCCGGGCTGTTCAGCACCGCGTTCACCTACGACAACGCCCTCGCGATCCTCGCCTTCCTCGCCGCCGGCACGACGGGCGGGCGGCGGCGGGCCGTCTCGCTCGGGGACGCGCTGCTGTACGCCCAGGCGCATGACCCGGTCCACGACGACGGTCGGCTTCGGCAGGGCTACAACGTCGGGCCGTACACCTTCTACGACGGCTCGCTGCAGCCGGACGGGTTCGTGCGGGCGGACGGGAGCGTCAATGTCGGGACGCAGTTCGGGTTCACGGGGACGGCCGTGGGGGACATGGCCTGGGCCGGGATCGCGCTCGCGGCGCTCGCCGGGCGGACCGGGAAGCGGCGGTTTCTCGGCGGTGCCGTGCGGATCGGGGAGTGGATCGAGCGCAACGGCCGGACCGATGAACCGCTGGGCGGGTACAAGTTCGGGGTCGATGGCGGCAATCAGAAACTGCCCTTCACCTCCACCGAGCACAACACCGACCTCGTCTGTCTGTTCGGGCGGCTCGCCCGGCTGACGGGGGACCGGGTGTGGCTGGAGCGGCGTGCGCGGGCCCGGGAGTTCGTCGAGAGGATGTGGGAGGGCGACGGTGGGTTCTTCTACACCGGGACCAACGACGGGGTGACCATCAATACGTCGCCCGTCCCCGAGGACACACAGACCTGGACCCACCTCGCCCTCGGCTCCCGTGCCCACGCCTCGTCGCTGGACTGGGCCGCCCGTGAGCTGGCCGTGCTCGATCACTCCGGGCGGCGCAACAGCACGGTGCCGGCGGGGCAGTCGTACGAGGGCGTCACCTTCAGCTCCGCCAGCCTGCTCGCCGACGAGGACGCGCCGATCGCCGACTCCCAGCCCAAGCCGGACCGCAATGGCGTGTGGTTCGAGGGGACCGCCCATCTCGCGCTCGCCCTGCGGGAGCGGTGCGGACGGGGCGACGAGGCGCGGGCGCGGCGGCTGCTCGACTCCGTCGAGCGGGCCCAGGACCTGCTCGGCGGCGGACAGACCGTGGGCGGGCGGGCGCTGCCCGATCGGGCGGGGGTCGTGTCCGCCAGCAGTCCGCTCGATACGGGGTTCGGATTCGGGTACTACCCGTATCGGCATGTGGGAGCGACCGCCTGGTACGTGATGGCGGCCGTGCGCTTCAACCCGCTGCGGGCCTGAACGGGCACCACCCCCAATACAGCGAACTTAAGAAGTCCTTACCGTGAACCACTAGCATCGCGGCGGTAATCGAAGCCGGTTCGAGGGTGAGGGCGGGTATGGCGGAACCGAGGATCGCGGTCGCCGTGGTGACGATGGGCAACCGGCCCGTCGAGGTCGACGCGCTGCTCGAGTCCGTGGCCAAGCAGGATCTCGCCCCCGACCGGATCGTCGTCGTCGGCAACGGCTGCCCGTTGCCCGAGTTCGCCGAACGGCTGGCGCTGCCCGGTGAGTTCACACCGATCGAGCTGGATGAGAACCTGGGCTGCCCGGGCGGGCGCAACGTGGCCATCGAGCGGCTGCGCGACTTCGGGGACGTCGATGTCGTGGTGGAACTGGACGACGACGGGCTCCTCGTCGACGCCGACGTACTGCGCCGGGTACGGGATCTGTACGCCGCCGACGACCGGCTCGGCATCGTCGGCTTCCGCATCGCCGACGAGCACGGGGAGACCCAGCGGCGGCACGTGCCCAGGATCGGCAAGTCCGATCCGCTCAGGGGCGGTTACGTCACCGGCTTCCTCGGCGGCGGGCACGCGCTGAGCATGGCGATGCTGGCCGAGACCGGGGACTGGCCCGCCGAGTTCTTCTTCGCCCACGAGGAGACCGATCTGGCCTGGCGGGCCGTCGACGCGGGCTGGCGCATTCTGTACGCTCCCGAACTCCTCCTGCAGCACCCGAAGACCTCGCCGGCCCGGCACGCCATCTACCACCGCGTGACCGCCCGCAACCGCGTCTGGCTGACCCGCCGTCGGCTGCCGCTGCCGCTGATCCCGGTCCATCTCGGCATCTGGGTCCTGCTCACCCTGGCCCGCACCCGGTCGGGCGGCGGACTGCGTGCCTGGTTCGGCGGCTTCCTGGAGGGTCTGCGGGAACCGGCCGGCCGGCGGCGGCCCATGCGATGGCGCACGGTGTGGCGGCTGTGCCTCCTGGGACGGCCGCCGGTCATCTGACCGGGAGGGCCGGTCCAAAAGGCAAGCGGGAGGGCCAACGCGCAAGCCCGCAGGGGCCGTTCCCCGGATCCGGCCACGGCGGCGACGCTCCCCCGAGCTGCGCATCTACGCGCGCGCCGTCGGGCCGGACCCGATGCAGTGATCAGATTAAGCCATGACAACGGAACACCGGAGTCCGGCCAAATGTGTTCCGTGACACGCGTTGATCGCGTTGATCACTTGGCGTCCGCGTAGCACTCCACCACCGCCGTCGTGAACGGAAACCGCACCGGCGTCCGACCGAACGTCAGCCGCCCGGCCAGCTCCGCCGCCTCCCGGATCGCCTTCACCACCGCCTCGGCCTCCTCCTCGGGACAGTGCACGATCACCTCGTCGTGCTGGAAGAACACCAGCTCCGCCGCCATGTCCGCACAGGCCTGCCGCAGCGCGGCGAGCAGCAGCAGGGCCCAGTCGGCGGCGCTGCCCTGCACGACGAAGTTGCGGGCGAAGCGGCCCCGGGCGCGGGAGTTGGTGGAGGCGTAGCCCGGCACCCACTCCTGCGCTCCGGCGCCCTCGGCCGGGTCGTCGGGCCCCTCCGCGACCGGGATCCCGGCCTCCTCGGCGATGTCGTCGACCGCCCCGGCCGCCGGCGGACAGGTTCGTCCCAGCCACGTCCGCACGAGCCGTCCCTCCTCGCCCGCCCGCGCCGCCTCGTCGACGTACGCCACCGCCCTGGGGAAGCGGCGTCTGAGCGTGGCGAGGTTCTTCAGCCCGTCTCCGGAGGTCTGGCCGTAGACGGCACCCAGCACGGCGAGCTTGGCCTGCGCGCGGTCGCCGGAGAAGGCGCGGTCGGAGACGGACTGGTAGAGGTCGGTCTCCCGGCCGGCCACCTCCATCAGCCCGGGGTCGCGGGAGATCGCGGCGAGCACGCGCGGCTCCATCTGGTCGGCGTCGGCCACCACGAGCCGCCAGCCGGAGTCCGCGACCACCGCACGCCGGATGACCTTCGGGATCTGCAGCCCGCCCCCGCCGTTGGTCACCCACCGCCCGGTGACCGTCCCGCCCGCGAGGAACTCCGGTCTGAACCGCCCCTCGCGCACCCAGTCCTGCAGCCAGGACCAGCCGTGGGCCACCCAGACCCGGTACAGCTTCTTGTACTCGACCAGCGGTTTCACGGCCGGATGGTCGAGGCTCTCGATCTCCCAGCGACGGGTTGATCTGATCTTGATGCCGGCCTGCGCGAAGGCCTTGATCACATCGGCCGGCAGATCGGGCCGCACCCGGCGCCCGAACGCCGCCGACACCTCGTCCGCCAACTCGGCCAGCCGCCGTGGCTCCCCGCCGCCCGCGTACCGCTCGCCCAGCAGCTCGTGCAGCACCCGGCGGTGCACCTCGGCGCTCCACGGCAGCCCGGCCCGGTTCATCTCGGCGGCCACGAGCATCCCCGCCGACTCAGCCGCCGTCAGCAGCCGCATCCGCTCCGGGTTCGCCGTCCGGTCGTGCCGCCGCTGCTGCTCGGCGTACACCTCGACGAGGTCGGCGAGCGGCACATGGACCGCCTGCGGCTCGAAGAGCGGGGACTGCGAGCCCGGTTCGGCCGCGCGCTGGGGCGGGTCGGGCGGCACGGGGGCGCCGCGCAGCCGGGCGAGCGCCGCCGCGGCCGATCTCGGCTCGCCGTAGCGCCCCTCGTGGCCGAGCAGGAGCGTCTCGGCGTCCTCGACGTCGTAGCACCGCTCGACTCGCACCCCCGTGGCGAGCAGCCGCGGATAGACCTCGGCGGTGGAACGCCACACCCACCGTGCGACCTCCGGCCGCCCGCGCACGGCCGTGGCCGGATCCGGCTCCCGGCGCACCGGTCCCGCGAGCAGCCCGTCCGGACCGAGGGGGGCGACCTCCACGCCACCGTCCTCGGCCGGAGCGAGCGCCCACCGGTCGGCCATGCTGAGAGTGTGGCACCCGGGTCTGACAACGGCCTCAGCTCTCGCCTTCGCCCTGCTCGCGGGCTGCCTTGGCGGTCTCCTCACCGCTCTTGAGGAACTGGGAGAGGGCCTCGACGACGTACTCCTCCGCCGCCTGCTTGGTGAGGCCGAGTCCGTACAGGACGCCGGTGCCGTTCTCGAACTCCAGCAGGGCCAGCAGGATGTGCTCGGTGCCGATGTAGTTGTGGCCGAGGCGCAGGGCCTCGCGGAAGGTGAGCTCCAGGACCTTCTTGGCGTCGGAGCCGTAGGGGATGAGCTCGGGGACCTCGTCGGCGGCGGCCGGCAGCGCGGCGGTGGCGGCTTGGCGCACCGAGTCCAGGAGGACGCCCTGTGCCGTGATCGCCTTGGCGGCGATGCCGTCCGGCTCGGCCAGCAGACCGAGGACGAGGTGCTCGGGGCGGCCCTCGGGGTTGCGGGCGGCGACGGCCTCGTTGTGGGCGGCCATCACCACGTTGCGGGCACGCGGCGTGTAGCGGCCGAAGCCCTGCTGGGGGTCGAGGTCGGTGCCCTCCTTGGGCACGAACCGCTTCTGCGCGGCCTGCCGGGTGACCCCCATGCTCTTGCCGATGTCGGTCCAGGAGGCGCCCGACCGGCGGGCCTGGTCCACGAAGTGGCCGATCAGATGGTCGGCCACCTCGCCGAGGTGATCGGCGGCGATCACCGCGTCCTGGAGCTGGTCGAGGGGCTCGTCGTGGACCTTCTTGATGGCCGCGATGAGTTCGTCGAGGCGTACGGATGACGTGATGTTCGGGTTCGTCGACATGTGTCAACCGTAGGTTGACGGCAGCTGAGTGTCAACCGGAGGTTGACATGCACTCTCGGCGCCCCGCGCGGACTTACGATCCCCTGGTGAGCACGCCCAGCACCGTCGACCGCGCCTTCGAGTCCGCTCTCTACGACACCGAGCACACCACGCTCGACACCGGCGCCTCCCTCCTCGCCGCCGACCCCGGGGCGGACGCCGAACTCGCCCGGCGTGGCGAGGAGTTCGTGGCGGCGGCCTGGCGGCGCGGCTGGCAGCCGGCGGATGTCGTACGGCTCGTACGCCGCGACCTGGACGACGTGCACATACGACTGCTCGCGGCGCTGATCCGCGCGCAGGCGCCGCACGCCGCCCCGCGCGGCCCCCGCTGGCGCGCACAGCTCGACGACCTGCCCACCGGGGCCCCGCCCCGCACGGACCGCTTCTCGCACGCGACCGCCGTCCTGGAGCTGTACCGCCTCCTGCTGCGCCTGCCCGCACTGGAACCCCTGGAGCAGCCGGCCACCTCGGATCCGAGGCCCGAGTCCCGCATGCTCACCCGGATCCGCGCGCTGCTGGCGAAGGCCGAGGCGACCGGGTTCGCCGAGGAGGCGGAGGCGCTCAGTGCCAAGGCGCAGGAGCTGATGTCCCGGCACAGCATCGACGAGGCCCTGCTCGCGTCCCGTGCGCCGGCCGCCGCCAAGGACGCCCCCGGCGCCTGCCGGATCGGTGTGGAGCCGCCGTACGAACAGGCGAAGGCCGTGCTGCTGGACGCGGTGGCGACCGCCAACCACTGCCGCGCCGTGTGGAACGAACCCTTCGGCTTCTCCACGGTCGTCGGCTTCGAGGCGGACCTGGAGGTGGTCGAACTCCTGCACACCTCGCTCCTGGTGCAGGCCCAGACCGCGATGACGAAGGCGGAGGCGGCGCAGCGCGCGGGCGGCCGCAAGCGGACCAAGACCTTCCGGCAGTCGTTCCTGGCGGCCTACGCCCACCGCATCGGCACCCGCCTGACCGCGGCGGCGCGCACGCCGGTGACCGAGGACCTGCTCCCGGTCCTGGCCTCCCGCGAGGTCGCGGTCACCGCCCGCCTGGACCGGATGTTCCCGCAGACCACCACGACCCGCCTGCGCGGCGTCAGCGACGAGGCGGGCTGGGTGGAGGGCTCGGAGGCGGCCGACCGGGCGCGGATGTCCCCCCGTCGGCCGCTGCGCTGAGCCGCGTCAGTCGCCGGACCGCTGGAACCCGCTCAGCGAGGCGTCCGGGGTCTTCCCGTCGGTCTTGAGCGCGACGGCGCCGTACGACCACTCGAAGCCGTGCGTCTTGGCGGACCCGGGCAGCCGCACCTGAGCCTTCCGTACGGCGAGGCTCTTGGCGCTGCCCTCCTCGCCCCGGACGTAGGTGAGCGTGAAGGACGTGGAGGCGCCCTTCGTGAGGGTCGTCTTCCGCTGCGCGACGGCCCCGGCGGCCTCGTCGGGCGGGACGGCGGCCCTCGTGCCGCCCGCGGTGAACTCGACGCCGGGCAGCCCGGCCAGGGCGCAGTCGGCGTCGCCGCGGTTGGTGACGGTGACGGGCACGTTGCCGGTGTCGCCGGCGGCGGGGGCGGCGTTGGCCGGCCCGAACTCCACGGCCAGCGCGGCGACGCAGCCGGCCGCGGCCTTGGAGCCGGCCTCCGTGCTCTTGTCTCCGTCCCCGCCGTCGTCGCAGGCGGTCAGGAGGAGGGCCGCGGCGAGGGCGGCGACGGTGAGGGGTGTGGCGCGCATGGGTCCTCAGGGGGGTGGCGTCGGTGATCAGCCGTGACCGATCGGGGGATGACCTGGATGACCGTATCGATCGAGCGGCCGGTCACCGATCGGACATCACGATCCCAGACCGGCCGTGGGCAGCCCCGTCGGCAGCTTGCCGCCCTCCGCCTTGGTGTACGTCTCCTCGCCGAGGTCGCCTTCCCAGGTCACCTTCAACTGCCGGCCGTCGACGGAGTCGACCGTTCCGGCCGCCCGGTCCTTGCTGCCGTCGGTGCACTTGAGCCGGATCGTCCGCTTGCCGCCCTCCTCGCCGGCGGTCCCGCTGCACACGGTCCCGCCGGTCGCGAAGAGCCCGGCCTCCTCGCCGGTGACGACCAGTGCGACGGCCTTGCCGTCGGTCGTGGCGAGCCAGCTTCCCTCCAGGCCGCCGGACGCGGACCCGCCGCCCGCGCCGCCGTCCGTACCACCGCCGGTGTCGGCGCCGGTGGTCGCGGAGGCGCTGGGGCTGTCCGAGGAGGAGCTGTCGTCGGAGTCGCCACCGCCGCTGCAGGCGGTCAGCGCGAGCGCGCCCGCCAGGGTCGCGGCCGCGGCCGCGACCCGCACCCGCCGGCCGGACAGTGCGCGCGTACGCGAGAAGGTCGCCGAGGTCACTGGAAGCTCCCAAGCTGTAGCGGTCGGCATACGGCCGAATCGGCCCACTTGGCCGAAACGACCGCAGCAAGTTACCAGGGAGTCCGGTCCGGGCCCAGGACCTGCCCGCCCCTACCAGGACGCCTTGCGCACCCCCGGCAGATACCCGGCGTGCGCCTGCTCGCGCAGGCTGACCCGGGACAGCCCGAAGGCCCGGAAGTAGCCGCGCGGCCGCCCGTCCACCTGGTCGCGATTGCGTACGCGCGTGGCGCTCGCGTCCCTCGGCTGCTTGCGCAGTTCCTCCTGGGCGGCGAGCCGTTCGGCATCGGTGGACGACGGCCGGCGGATGATCTCCTTCAGCTCGGCCCGCCGCGCGGCGTACCGGGCGACGACCTCCTGCCGCTGCTGGTTCTTCGCGATCTTGCTCTTCTTGGCCATCAGACCTTCACCCCTCGCGCACGGATCCGGGCGACGGCAGCCTCGACGCCGATGACGTCGACCGTCTTGATCCCCTTGGCGCTCAGTCGCAGCCGCACATGCCGGCCCTCGCTGGGCAGCCAGTAGCGCTTGGTCTGGATGTTGGGGTCGAAGCGGCGGGAAGTGCGCCGGTGCGAGTGGGAAATGGTGTTGCCGAACCCGGGCTGAGCCCCGGTCAGCATGCAGTGAGCGGACACGGTGACGAACCTCTCTCAGTCACGGCTGTTAATGGAATTCATTTTCAGTAAGATAGCAGCATGGCACGCAACGAACTCCGCCCGGTCATCAAGCTCCGGTCCACCGCCGGCACCGGCTACACCTATGTGACCCGCAAGAACCGCCGCAACGACCCCGACCGCATGACGCTGCGCAAGTACGACCCGGTCGTCGGCCGCCACGTCGACTTCCGAGAGGAGCGCTGAGACCACCATGCGCGACGGCATTCACCCCGCCTACGGCCCCGTCGTCTTCCGCGACCGCGCCGCGAACCACGCGTTCCTGACCCGCTCCACGCTCGCCGGCGTACCGACCGAGAAGACCATCGAGTGGGAGGACGGCAACACCTACCCCGTCGTCGACGTCGAGATCTCGAACGTCAGCCACCCCTTCTACACCGGCACGGCCCGCGTCCTGGACACCGCCGGCCGCGTGGAGCGCTTCGAGCGCCGGTACGGAAAGAAGGGCTGATGCTCTCCGTCGTGATCGTCGGCGGCCTGCACGCCGACGCCCGCAAGGCGGCCGTGGAGCGGCTGCTCGCCGACGTCCCCGACAGCGTCGTACTCCACCACGACCTGGCCACTGCAGCGGCCGGCACGGTGGTACGGACGATCCGCGACGCCACCGGCCTCGTCAGCACCGGCGAGGCCCCCCTGGTCAACGACTGCGCCTGCTGCGCCCTGCGCGAGGACCTGGTGCCGGAACTGCTGAGGATCCAGGACGCGGACGGCACCCGCATGGCGATCGTCGAACTCTGGGACTCGGTGGAGCCGAAGGCGATGGCCGAGGTGGTCACGGCCGGCGGACTCGTGGTCACCGGTGTGATCACCGCGGTCGACCCGGCGCTGGTCCTGCCGTACCTGGGCAACGGCGACGACCTGGCCGAGGGCGGACTCGCGGCGGCGGCGACGGACCAGCGCACGGTCGCCGACACGTTCGCACGCCAGCTGGAGTACGCCCCCGTCCTGGCCGTGGCCACCTCGCCGGAGGCCGACGACGAGGACCGCGAGCTGCTCGCCCAGCTCCACCCGACGGCCCGCCAGGTCCCGATCGGCCACGGCGACCTGGCGGGCGCACCGGGCCCGGCCGAGGGCGAGCTGGCCCGGGCGGCGCTGGCGGGCTTCGACGTCGAGTCGGCGGCGGCGGCCCAGCACCCGGCGTGCGCGCTGCTCCCCGCCGAGGCCGACGCGCACGGTGTCTCCACCCTGGTCTGGCACCGCCGCCGCCCCTTCCACCCCGAGCGGCTGTACGAGGCCCTGGAGGACATCACCTGCGCCGCGGCCCGCAGCCGGGGCCGCTTCTGGCTCGCCGACAAGCCCGACGTGCTGCTGCACTGGGACGCCGCGGGAGGCGCCCTCTGCGTCGAGAGCGTGGGCCCCTGGCTGGCCTCGCTTCCCGACGCCGCCTGGGACATGGTCCCGCCGGTACGCCGGGCGGCCGCCGCGCTGGACTGGCACCCCGAGCACGGCGACTGCTGCCAGCACCTGGTCTTCACGTCCCCCGGCCTGGACCGCGACGGCCTGGAACGGCTCCTGGAGTCGTGCCTGCTCACCGATGCCGAGTACGCCGCGGGCCGTGACGCCTGGAAACAGCTCCCGCCCGCCTTCGACACCCTCCTGGAGGTCTGACACCCCATGCCCCGCAAGCCCGACCGCCGGCCCACGAAGAAGCCGAACCCCCTGGACCAGGCCGGCATCACCTACATCGACTACAAGGACACGGACCTGCTGCGCCGCTTCATCTCCGACCGAGGCAAGATCCGCAGCCGCCGGGTGACCCGAGTCACGGTCCAACAACAGCGCCAACTGGCGAAGGCGATCAAGAACGCCCGCGAAATGGCATTGCTGCCGTACACGACGCGCTGACACAGGGCGCCCCGGCGCCGGGGCGCCCTCGAAGCCCCCCAACTCCACCTATTGGGAAGTTACTTGGAGTTTGGAACAAGAAGGACGCGGAAGGCGTCTCCCTAGTGCACGAGGGATTGGGTGAACACGCTGGAACGTATCTGAGCCCGCGTACGTCACAGGAGTAACCACAGGAACACCCCGCGTGCACGTGCATCTGCTCATGCAGTTGCACGTGAACAGAGCTATGATCCGGAAGCAGTTGACTGCCGCACCACTGCACCACCTCATGCCTCAATGGCCTCCGAGCCACCGCACCACCGGGGAGCGACCTGTGGACCACGACGTGTACAACGGCATGGCAGCCACGGATCTGAACGGGGTGGCCTGGCAGAAGAGCAGGCACAGCAACTCGCAGGGCTCGTGCGTGGAGTTCGCGCGGCTGCCCGGCGGAGACGTCGCCGTGCGCAACTCCCGCTTCCCGGACGGCCCCGCACTCGTCTACACCCGCGCCGAGATCGAGGCCATGCTCCTGGGCGTCAAGGACGGCGAGTTCGACCACCTGGTCACGAGCTGACCGAGCCGGCCCATCGCACAGCTCAGCAAAACTCAGCCGAACTCAGGGCAATCGGCGCCTATCGCTCCGTAACGCGCGTAGAACCCCGGAGCCATCCAGCCCCGCAGCCCTCAGTCCGCCGATCTCCCCATCGGCGCCTGCCCCGGTTGCAGCCGGAACAGCGCCCAGACCACCTTCCCGCTGAGCGTCCCTGCCAGCGGATGCCATCCCCAGCCGTCACTGAAGGAGTCGACGAGGAACAACCCGCGCCCGGACTCGGCCGAGAAGTCGTCGGAATCGCGCGCGACGGGACTGTCATGGCTGGGATCGCGCACCGCGCACACCAGCCGCTCGGTCCACCGCATCAGGTGCAGCCGCACGGGCGGCGTCTGCTCGGGCAGCCGCGACGCACCAGCCGGCAGCGCATGCCGCAGCGCGTTCGTCACCAGCTCCGAGACCACGAGGCACACGTCGTCGAACCGATGGTCCAGTTCCCACTGCTCCAGGGTCCGCCCGGTGAACTTCCGGGCCTCACGCACCGCTTCGTAACGGGCGGGCAGAGCGCAGGACGCGGCGCTGGAGACTGCTGCGGGATCCAGTGGCGGAAGGCCCTGCCGTAACGGCTCGAGCATGGTCGATCCATTCGTCCCCATGCGAGGCACTCCCGGGAGTTCGCGGTCGTTGCGATGCAGCGGTTGCGCGGGACCATGGTTTCTGATGCGCAGAGCAGATGCAAGGGCAGATGCACGTGCACGTGACCGAATTGGTTACTCCCGTACCGCTTGTTGGCCATTTTTTCCGCCAACTTCCACCGCTCTCCTTGTCTTCCGGACCACTCTCCCCGCGAGGAATCCTTGTCTTCTTTCCGTCTCTGTAATCGGACGAGTACTGCTCGGAGTGATTTAGTGGCAGACTGCGGGCCCTGAAGACGGTTGGGGAGGCTGGCGAACGTGAGCGCGGGAGAGCCCGGATCGGTGGTGCGGCGCATGCTGCTCGGCTCGCAACTGAGGCGACTGCGGGAAGCGCGAGGGATCACGCGCGAGGCGGCGGGTTACTCGATCCGTGCCTCCGAGTCGAAGATCAGCCGGATGGAGTTGGGCCGGGTGAGCTTCAAAACGCGGGACGTCGAAGACCTGCTGACGCTGTACGGCATCACGGACGAGCAGGAGCGCGCCTCGCTGCTCTCCCTCGCCCGTGAGGCCAACGTCGCCGGCTGGTGGCACAGCTACTCCGACGTCCTGCCGAGCTGGTTCCCCACCTATGTCGGCCTGGAGGGCGCGGCCAGCCTCATCCGGGCGTACGAGGTGCAGTTCGTGCACGGCCTGTTGCAGACCGAGGCCTACGCCCACGCGGTCGTCGGGCGCGGCATGAAGGGTGCCAGCGCGGCCGACATCGAAAAGCGCGTGGCGCTGCGCCTGGAGCGGCAGAAGTACCTGGTCGCCGAGAACGCCCCCGAGTTCCACATCGTCCTGGACGAGGCCGCCCTGCGCCGCCCCTACGGCGACCGCGAGGTGATGCGCGGCCAGCTCCAGCACCTGATCGAGGTCTCCCAGCGGCCCAACGTACGGCTGCAGGTCATGCCGTTCGGCTTCGGCGGCCACTCCGGGGAGTCCGGCGCCTTCACCATCCTCAGCTTCCCGGAGTCCGACCTCTCCGACGTCGTCTACCTGGAGCAGCTCACCAGCGCCCTCTACCTCGACAAGCACGAGGACGTCGCCCAGTACGAGAAGGCCCTGAAGGAACTCCAGCAGGACAGCCCAGGTCCGGACGAGAGCCGGGATCTTCTGCGGGGACTCCTTCAACTCTCTTGAAACACAAGTACGATGACGTGTGATCAGACCGTGAAGACGATCAAGGCGATCCTGCTCGAGTGATCAGTCGACCGGTGTCCGCTAGGGATTGAGGGATCACATGTCGTCGTCCTACTTCACCGACCTGGCTCAGCAGTACATCGACGGTGAGTGGCGCCCGGGCACCGGCTCCTGGGACATCATCGACTTCAACCCGTACGACGGCGAGAAGCTGGCGTCGATCACCATAGCCACGGCCGACGAGATCGACGACGCCTACACGGCGGCCGCCCGCGCCCAGAAGCAGTGGGCCACGACCAATCCGTACGCCCGCCGTGCCGTCTTCGAGAAGGCGCTGCGGCTGATCGAGGACCGCGAGCAGGAGATCGCCGAGGTGATCATCGCCGAGCTCGGCGGCACCCGGCTGAAGGCGGCGTTCGAACTCCACCTCGCCAAGGAGTTCCTGCGCGAGGCGGTCCACCTGGCGCTGCGCCCCGAGGGCAAGATCATCCCCTCGCCGGTGGACGGCAAGGAGAACCGCGTCTACCGCGTGCCGGTCGGTGTCGTGGGCGTGATCAGCCCCTTCAACTTCCCCTTCCTCCTGTCGATCAAGTCGGTCGCCCCGGCCCTCGCGCTCGGCAACGGCGTGGTGCTCAAGCCGCACCAGAACACCCCGATCTGCGGCGGCTCCATGGTCGCGAAGATCTTCGAGGATGCGGGCCTGCCCGCCGGCCTGCTCAATGTCGTCATCACCGACATCGCCGAGATCGGCGACGCCTTCATCGAGCACCCGGTCCCGAAGGTCATCTCCTTCACCGGCTCCGACAAGGTCGGCCGCCACGTCGCCACGGTCTGTGCCTCGCACTTCAAGCGCTCGGTCCTCGAACTCGGCGGCAACAGCGCGCTGGTGGTCCTCGACGACGCCGACATCGACTACGCGGTCGACGCGGCGGTCTTCAGCCGCTACGTCCATCAGGGCCAGGTCTGCATGGCCGCGAACCGTGTCCTCGTGGACCGCTCGGTCGCGGACGAGTTCACCGAGAAGTTCGTCGCCAAGGTCAAGACCCTCAAGGTCGGCGACCCGCGCGACCCCGAGACCGTGATCGGCCCGGTCATCAACTCCTCCCAGGCGGACGCCGTTTCGGGCACCGTCGAGCAGGCCGTCGCCGAGGGCGCGACGGCCCTGGTGCGCGGCACGACGCGGGACAACCTGGTCGAGCCGTCCGTGCTGACCGGCCTCCCGGCCGACTCGCCCCTGCTGCGGCAGGAGGTCTTCGGCCCGGTCGCCTTCCTCATCCCGTTCGACGGCGAGGAGGAGGCCGTACGCCTGGTCAACGACACCCCGTACGGCCTGAGCGGAGCCGTCCACACGGGTGACATCGAGCGCGGCGTCGCCTTCGCCAAGCAGATCGACACGGGCATGTTCCATGTGAACGACGGCACCGTCCACGACGAGCCGATCGTCCCGTTCGGCGGCGAGAAGCACTCCGGCCTCGGCCGCCTGAACGGCGAGACGATGCTGGACTCGTTCACCACGACCAAGTGGATCTCGGTCCAGCACGGCCGGAGCGGGTTCCCGTTCTAGCTCTCCCGGATGTCGCACGACTCGACGGGCCCTTGCGGACAGAACCTGACCGCAAGGGCCCGTAGTTTCGTCGGTGAAAGGGGGCGAGGGCCCCCGGTTCCGACGAAAGGCGGCGGTCATGGTCACTCACGTTCCGGCCGAGGAGTACGGCGACGAGCGCGGAGCCCTGCTCTCCTTCCTGGCGGAGCAGCGCGGCGGGATCCGGCGGGCGGTGCTCGGGCTGACGGACGAGCAGGCGAGCTCCCGTCCCAGTGCGAGCGAGCTGTCCCTGGCGGGGCTGGTCAAGCATGTCGCCGAGGTCGAGCAGGGCTGGGTCGCGCGGGCCAAGGGCGAGGCGCCTGCCGTCGTGCGCGACGAGAGCAACTGGCACGAGTGCTTCGTCCTCGTGGCCGGCGAGAGCGTCGAGTCGCAGCTCGCGTACTGGGAGAAGGTGGCCGCGGACACGGAGGCGTTCATCCGCTCCGTACCGAGCCTCGACGACACCTTCGCCCTGCCGGACCAGCCGTGGTTCCCGCCGGAGGGCCGTGTGTCGATGCGCTGGCTGGTTCTGCACCTGATCCGCGAGACGGCCCGGCACGCGGGGCACGCGGATGTCATCCGGGAGTCCCTGGACGGGAAGACGGCCTTTGAGCTGGTTGCCCTCGCCGGAATGTGAGGGCATGACCTGGACCGCATGTCAATGTGAGGTCATAACCTGGACCGCATGTCAGCGATCCGTCTCCTCGTGCTCGGCGCGGTCCGTATGCACGGCCGCGCCCACGGCTACCAGGTGCGCAACGATCTGGAGTACTGGGGCGCGCACGAGTGGTCCAACGCCAAGCCCGGCTCGATCTACCACGCGCTCAAGCAGATGGCGAAGCAGGACCTGCTGCACGCGCACGAGATCGCGCCGTCCACAGCGGGCGGCCCGCCGCGCGTGGAGTACGAACTGACGGACGCCGGCATCGAGGAGTACTTCGCGCTGCTGCGTGACGCGCTGGTCACCTACGACCAGCGGGGCGACGTGAAGACGGCGGCCGTCGGCTTCATGGTCGATCTGCCGAGGGCGGAGGCCGTGACGCTCCTGAAGGAGCGGACCCGGCGGATCGAGGAGTGGCGGGCCTCCGTCGTGGCCCACTACGTGCCCGAGGACGGGCCCGAGCAGCTGGGCCACATCGGCGAGATCATGAACATGTGGGTCCACACGGCGGACTCCGAGCGGGCCTGGACCGGCGGGCTGATCGAGCGGCTGGAGAAGGGCGCCTACACGTTCGCCGACGAGGGCGACCCGTTCGTCGGCGTGCTGGCCGAGGGCGAGGAGAACCCGTACGCGACGGGGGAGTCCCATCCCGGGGACGCCCTCTAATCAAGTTTGACTACCTCTGAGCGCTGCTTTACCTTCGAGCTGGTAGTCAAGTTTGACTAGCGAGGGAGAATCAGTGGCCGACGCGGCGATCACCGTCGAAGGGGCACGCAAGAGGTACGGCGGCAAAGCCGGCAGATACGCACTGGACGGGCTCGACCTCACGGTCGCGCGCGGCACCGTGCACTCGGTGCTCGGCCCGAACGGGGCCGGCAAGACCACCCTGGTCCGGATCCTGTCCACCCTGCTGCGGCCGGACGGCGGCCGCGTCGAGGTGGCCGGGCGCGACGTGCTGCGCCAGGCGTACGAGGTGCGCCTGCGCATCGGCCTGCTGGGCCAGCACGCGGCCGTGGACGAGGAGTTGGGCGGGCACCAGAACCTGGAGATGTTCGGCCGCCTCCACCACCTCGGCGCCCGCCGCGCGCGCGGGCGCGCCGACGAGCTCCTGGAGCGCTTCGGCCTGGCCGACGCCGGCCGCAAGCCGGTCAAGCAGTACAGCGGAGGCATGCGCCGCCGGCTGGACCTGGCCGCATCGCTCATCACCAACCCGGAGGTGCTCTTCCTGGACGAACCCACCACCGGACTCGACCCGCGCGGCCGCGCCGAGGTCTGGTCCGCCGTGCGCTCCCTGGTCGGCGCCGGCACCACGGTCCTGCTCACCACCCAGTACCTGGAGGAGGCCGACCAACTCGCCGACCGCATCTCGGTCGTGGACGCCGGCCGGGTCGTCGCCGACGGCACGGCGGACGAGCTGAAGGCGCTGACCGGCGGCGACCGCATCGACGTCGTCCTGCGCGACGCGGGTCAACTGGGCGCCGCCGTCGCCCTGCTGCCGGTACCGAAGGACACCGTCTCCGTGGACCCCGACCGCCGGCTGCTCAGCGCCCCGGTCACCGACCGGATGGCGGCGCTCTCCGGCGTCGTACGGGCCCTGGAGGCGGCCGGAATCGAGGCGGTGGACGTCGCCCTGCGCCGGCCGACGCTGGACGAGGTGTTCCTGCGCCTCACCGGGGACGAGCACCGAGTGAAGGAGCCCGCATGAGTATGAGCACGAGCGCCGGCGCGCACGCGCTGACCGACTCCTGGACCATGACCCGCCGCGAACTCGCCCACTGGGCGCGGCAGCCCGTGCAGGTCGTGGTCAACCTGGTCTTTCCCGTGATGCTGCTGCTGATGTTCGGCTATCTGATCGGCGGCGGCCGGGGGGTCGAGGGTTCCTACATCGACTATCTCGTGCCCGGGATGCTCGCGCTCACCATGGCCTTCGGCCTGGAGGGCACGATGATCGCGGTCACCCAGGACCTCAACAAGGGCGTGATCGACCGCTTCCGGTCCATGCCGATGACCAACGGGGCGGTCCTGGTGGGCCGTTCCGCGGCCGACATGCTCCAGTCGGCGCTGTCGCTGCTCGTCCTCATGGGCGTCGGCCTCGCCCTCGGCTGGCGCGTGGACGGCGGCCCCGGGGCCTTCCTGGGCGCCTTCGGGCTGCTTCTGCTCTTCCGGTTCGCCATGCTGTGGATCGGCATCCATCTGGCGCTGGTGGCCGGGAAGCCGGAGATGGTGCAGGCGGTGCAGATCCTGGTCTGGCCGATCGCCTTCCTGTCCAACGCGCTCGCCCTGCCCGAGTCCATGCCCGACTGGCTGGCCACGGTCGTCGACCGGAACCCGATGTCCCACACGGCGACGGCCGTACGGGACCTGTTCGCCGGGGCGGGCACCGCGCACCTGGCGGCGGCGGTCGTATGGCCGTTGGTCCTCCTGGCGGTGTTCTTCCCGCTGGCCGTACGGCGGTTCGCACGCATGAGCCGTTAGCGGCCTTCCAACGGCCTGTAGCCGCCTTCTAGTGGTGGAAGCCGGTGGCCGCCTCCTTGTCCCGGGTGAAGGGGTGCGGCTGCCGGCGCAGCTCCGGCAGGCAGCGGCTGAGGTCCTCCACGAACAGCTCGGCGAGGTCGGCGGAGAATCCGTTGCGGCACACGACCCGCAGCACCGACAGGTCCTGGCGGTTGGGAGGGAAGGTGTACGCCGGGACCAGCCAGCCGTTCTCCCGCATCCGCCGGGAGACGTCGAAGACGTCGTACGCCCGCACGTCCGGGGCCGTGGTGAAGGCGAACACCGGCAACTGGTCGCCCCGGGTCAGCAGCCGGAAGTCGCCGAGCTTCTCGACGGCCTGGGCGAGCCGGCCGGCCACGTCCCGCGCGGTCTGCTGCACCGCCCGGTAGCCCTGGCGGCCCAGCCGCAGGAACGAGTAGTACTGCGCCACGACCTGGGCGCCCGGCCGGGAGAAGTTCAGCGCGAAGGTCGGCATGTCGCCGCCCAGGTAGTTGACGCGGAAGACCAGCTCCTCGGGCAGCGCCTCGGCGTCCCGCCACAGCGCCCAGCCGACACCGGGGTAGACGAGCCCGTACTTGTGCCCCGAGGTGTTGATCGAGGCCACCCTCGGCAGCCGGAAGTCCCACTGAAGGTCCTCGTCGAGGAAGGGCGCCACCATGCCGCCGGACGCGCCGTCGACGTGCACCGGGATGTCGAGCCCCGTGCGCTCCTGGAGGGCGTCGAGGGCCGCGCACAGGTCCGCGACGGGCTCGTAGGAGCCGTCGAAGGTGGAGCCGAGGATCCCGACGACCCCGATGGTGTTCTCGTCGCACAGCCCGGCCGCCGCCTGCGGATCGAGATGGAACCGCTCGCCCTCCATCGGCACCAGGCGGGGCTCGACCTCCCAGAAGGTGCAGAACTTGTCCCAGCAGACCTGGACGTTGATCCCCATCACCAGGTTCGGGCGCGCCCCCGGGTAGCGGTCGGCGTTGCGCTTCGCCCAACGGCGCTTGAGCGCCATCCCCGCGAGCATGCACGCCTCGCTGGAGCCGGTCGTCGAACAGCCCACGGCCGCCGACGGATCGGGCGCGTGCCACAGATCGGCGAGCATCGCCACGCAGCGCCGCTCCAGCTCGGCGGTGCGCGGGTACTCGTCCTTGTCGATCATGTTCTTGTCCCGGCACTCCGCCATCAGCACATTGGCCTGCGGCTCCATCCAGGTGGTGACGAAAGTGGCCAGGTTGAGCCGGGAGTTGCCGTCCAGCATCAGCTCGTCGTGCACCAGCTGATACGCCGTCGACGGCGCCAGGGGCGCATCGGGCAGCCGGTGCGTGGGCGGGGCGTCGGTCATGCCGCCGACCGGGTTCGCCTCGCCGTAGAAGGGGTTCACGGACAGGTGACGCTCGTCGGGGCCCTGGGGGCCTTTGTGCAACGACATGGGCCTGCCTCCTGCATTGATGAACGGGTGTCAGCGGACCGGGGTTCCGTCCGCGCGCAACTGCATCTGGGGCCGCCCCGTCACCAGCAGCCAGGCCGGCAGCGAGGCGATGCACAACAGGGCGATGACCGAGGGCGAGGCGACCAGGACGGCGGCGGTGAACAGGCGGGCCACGATTAGCGGTCCGTAGTGATTCTGTGACAGTATGTGTGCGCGCGCCCGGCGCCCAGGCGACGTCGGGCACCCTCTTTGGCCCGACGGCTCTGTCGGCAGGGCCAACCAGCGTCCGGAGGGACGTACTCACACGGGCCGAGCGCTTGCCGAGCGGCACCAGGGTGCGAAGGCGATTGGCGTACGTCCGGCATGCAGCCGTGCCTGAACACCGGGACACCCCGGTGTCGCGACGCCACTCAGAGACGCTCACCCAGCCCTGCCGGGTGATGAATGGCACAGGGGTGTGGGCGGTGAGGCCGCGGTTAGCGCCGAGCGGCTCTGCCTGGATGAGCCGCCCACTCCTGAAGTTGCCGTACGCCGCGCCCAGCAGTGCCGCCACCGAGGCGATCACCAGCGCCGCCAGCACATCCGCCCAGCCGGGACGCCCGAACGCGGGCAGATCCAGGTCGAAGCTGGGCTCGGCCACCAGGTTGACGGTCATCGCCCCGGCCGCGGCCGACACCAGCGGCGCGAACACGTTGTCCCACAGCGCGCCCCGCGTCTCACGCGACGCCAGCGCCTCCGACAGCAGCAGCGCCGCCGCGACCGGCGTCCCGAACAGCGCGCCGATCGTCGCCGCCTCCGCCAGCACCGGCCACAGTCGCCCCGGGGCCCGGGGCACCAGACGGTGGCCCAGCCAGTACGCCAGGCCCACGTTCACCGCGATGATCGGGTTCTCCGGGCCCAGGCCGGCCCGCCCTCCCCCACGCTCGAACAACCTCGCGCGGGGGCACCCCCATCGCATCAGCGCCGTCGCCAGCGCCAGCCCGGGCAGCACCGACAGCGGCAGCACGGGCGCGTCCAGGCCGATGGTGGCCGGATCGGGCCCGGCATGCCCCGGCGCCTTCCACACCACCAGGCCCACCGCGATCCCGGTGGCGGTGAGCATCACCAGCATCCACAGCACCGAATAGCGGCCCACCCCCAGGGCGTCCGGCAGCTCGCCCCACAGCACGTCCTGGAGCGCCTCGGCCGCCTCGCTCACCCCCAGGAGCAGCAGGCTCGCCATCACGCCCACGACCAGGGCGGGCAGGATCGACGGCAGCAGCATGCGCGCCGGGGTCGCCGGAGCGGGGGGCGTCTGCCGCGCGGTGTCCTGGGCCACGGGCTCACCATAAGCAGGCATAACGGACGCTTCATTTCGAAGCCGGGCGACACCGGCGCGGCAACGGGCTTGCACCTCACGTCACGTGAGGAGCCACCGTGGAGCGCGTACCGAGAAGGGAGCGGAAGTGAGCTACTCCGTGGGACAGGTCGCCCGATTCGCCGGAGTGACGGTGCGCACCCTGCACCACTACGACGACATCGGCCTGCTCGTACCCGGCGAGCGCAGCCACGCGGGCCACCGGCGCTACAACGACGCCGACCTCGACCGGCTGCAGCAGATCCTGTTCTACCGCGAGCTCGGCTTCCCGCTCGAGGAGGTCGCCGCCCTGCTCGACGACCCGGACGCGGACCCGCGCGTACACCTGCGCCGGCAGCACGAGCTGCTGACCGCCCGGATCGAGAAGCTGCAGAAGATGGCGGCGGCCGTGGAGCACGCCATGGAGGCACGCAATATGGGGATCAACCTGACACCGGAGGAGCGCTTCGAGGTCTTCGGGGACAAGGACCCCGAGCAGTACCGGGAGGAGGCGGAGGCACGCTGGGGCGACACCGAGGCGTACGCCGAGTCCCAGCGCCGCGCCGCCACGTACACCAAGGAGGACTGGAAGCGCATTCAGGCCGAGGTCGACGACTGGGGCGAGCGGTACGCGGCCCTGGTGGCGGCCGGCGGGCAGCCGTCCGGCGAGGCGGCCATGAACCTCGCCGAGGAACACCGGCAGCAGATCAGCAGGTACTACTTCGAGGTCCCCTACGAGATGCACCGGTGCTTCGGCGAGATGTACGTCTCCGACGAGCGCTTCAAGGCGTTCTACGACGCCATGCACCCAGGTCTCGCCGAGCACCTGAGGGAAGCGATCCTCGCGAACGCCGACCGCCGCACCGCATAAGGGCCCTGGCCCGGGCGGCCGTACGGGTCACTCCCGGGCCAGGACCACCGCGGTCCCGTAGGCACACACCTCGGTGCCCACGTCCGCCGCCTCGGTCACGTCGAACCGGAACATCAGCACCGCGTTCGCGCCGCGCGCGCGTGCCTGCTCGACGAGCCGATCCATGGCCTGGTTCCGGGTCTCCACCAGCGTCTTGGTGAGCCCCTTGAGCTCACCGCCCACCAGCGACTTCAGGCCGGCGCCGATCTGACTGCCGACGTGCCGGGAGCGCACGGTCAGTCCGAAGACCTCGCCGAGGACCTGTGTGACCCGGTACCCGGGGACGTCATTCGTGGTCACTACCAGAACGTCCGGCTGGGGGCCCTGCCCGCCGCCGTACTCTTCGATGCCCATGCCTCACAGCTTTGTCCCAGCGGGCGCACAGTGCATCCTGAACGGGTCCATGGAACCTGGGCGACCGGTGCGGCGTTGATATTTTTGACCCGCCTGTCACAGCCCGCCCGCCCCTTTCCCGCAGGAGCCACATTCCCGTGACCACGCTTGCGCTCGGCCCCGAGTGGCTCAGCCCGGACTATCTGATCGAGACCTTCAGCCTCCCCGGCATCCTGCTGATCGTCTTCGCCGAGTCCGGCCTCTTCGCGTTCCTGCCCGGGGACTCCCTGCTGTTCACGGCGGGCCTGTTCGTGGCCGAGGGGAACTACATCACCCAGCCCCTGTGGCTGGTCTGCACGCTCATCGTCCTGGCCGCCGTCATCGGCGACCAGGTCGGTTACATGATCGGCAAGTTCTTCGGCCCGAAGCTCTTCAACCGCCCCAACTCCAGGCTCTTCAAACAGGAGAACCTGGAGAAGGCGCACGAGTTCATGGAGAAGTACGGCCCCAAGGCGATCGTCCTCGCCCGCTTCGTGCCGATCGTGCGCACCTTCGCCCCCATCGTGGCGGGCGCCGGCCGTATGAAATACGCCACGTTCCTCACGTACAACGTCGTCGGCGGCATCGCCTGGGGCTGCGGCGTCACCCTCGCGGGCTACTGGCTCGGCCAGATCGAGTTCATCAAGACCAACGTCGAGGCGATCCTCGTCCTCATCGTCTTCGTCTCGGTGGTCCCGATCATCATCGAGTTCCTGCGGGAGCGCGCCAAGAAGAAGCGCGCCGCCGCCGAGGCTCCCGCCGCCGCACAGCACCAGCCGCACCCGCAGATGGACGACGCGACGACCCAGCTGCGCCGCATCCCGTCCGACGACCAGCCCCAGCAGCCGTACGGCAACCAGCAGGGCCAGCAGTACGGCTACGACCAGCAGTACGGCGGCTACGGCCAGCAGCCCCCGCAGCAGCCGTACGCCCAGCAGTACCCGCAGGGTTACGGCCACCAGAACCAGCAGTACCCGCCGAACCAGGGCGGCTACTGAAACGCCCCCGAGCAGGTGACCGAGCCGCCAGGCACTCAGAATCCCCGAGTCCGCTTGGCGGCTCGCCGCTTCTCCGGCGACCCGATCCGCAGGAACAACCGGGAGATCTCGGAGCCGAGGTTCACCCCGATGGCGATGGCCATGGCCAGGGACGCCGCCGTGGCCAGCCAGACCAGCCCCGCGTCCACCTTGTTCTGCGCGATCGACAGCAGCCCGAAGTAGGTGGCGGAACCCGGCAGCAGGGGCGCGATCGCGGCGGTGGTGTACGGCAGCGCCGACGCGAACTGGTACCGCGCCATCAACTGCCCGAACAACCCCACCACGCCCGCGGCGACGGCCGTGGAAGCGACCGGGGACAGCTCACCGGGGTAGCGCATGGCGCCGTACACCACCCAGGCGACGCCCCCGTTGAGGGTCACGGCCAGCACGGTGGATCGTTCCTGCTGGAGCAGCACCGCGAAGGTCAGCGCCAGCAGCATCGACGCGGCGATCTGCCAGTACGGCCGGTTGGGGATGTTCAGCGCCGCGTCGGGGTCGAGCTCGGCACCGAGGTTGACCCCGAAGTACAGGACCACCAGCACCCCGACGACGATGCCGACGAAGAGGTACAGGACCTCCAGCAGCCGCGCGGACGCGGTGATGTAGTAGCCGGTCAGCCCGTCCTGCACGCCCGCCACCAGGGCCCGCCCGGGCAGCAGCGCGAACAGCCCACCGGTGATGACCGCGGACGCCTTCACATCGACGTGCGTCAGCGTCAGCGCGATCCCCATCGCCGCGGGGGGCATGGCGGCCACCGTGAACTGGTAGAACTCCGGCAGCCCGCGCCCCGAGCACAGCCACGCCAGCCGGTCGCCGAGCATCGCGCCGATCGCGGCGGCGAAGAACACCAGCACCCCACCGCCGACCAGTACGGAGGCCGCGCCCGCGAGCAGCCCGCTCGCCCCGGTCAGCACCCAGGTCGGGTACGGGTGCCGGTTGCGGCGGATCTCCGCGAGCCGCCCGTAGGCCTCCTCCAGGGAGATGTGGGTCTCCGGGTCGCTGAGGTCGTCCACGAGCCGGTACACGGCCGCCAGGCGCGTGTAGTCGGTGCCGCGCCGCCGCACCGTGCGCGACGCCGACACCGGATCGTCCACCAGCGACGGCTGGTACGAGACCGACAGCAGCGTGAAGGTGACGTTCGGCTCGCAGCGGTCCAGGCCGTAGGAGCGGCAGACCGCGAACATCGCCGCCTCCACGTCCTCCGCGCCCTCACCGCCCGCCAGCAGCAGCTCACCGATACGCAGGGTCAGGTCCAGCACGCGCGGGACGGCCGGGCCCTCCTCCTCCGCCTTCGGCATCGGCTCGGGCGCGGGCCGCTCGGCCACCGGCATGCGCAGCATCGTGCGCATCCGGTCCTGCCAGGGCAGGTCCTTGGTCAGGCTTATCCGCGGGATGCCGGTGGCAGGGGTGAACGCGGGCGGCGCGTCCTCCACGCTGTAGCCGCTCGGCGTGCTGAACGCCGATCCCTCGGGTTCCTGGACCGGCGGGTGCAGCACATCCAGCCCCTTGGGAAGGGCGAACTCGGAGGTGGTCTCCGACTCGCTGTCCCCCACCTCGATACCGGCGGGCGGGGCGAAGGCCATCCTCGCCTCGTCCGACTGCGGCTTGCGGTCCTCCGCGTCCGTCACCTGCGTAGCGCTCCCTTTACGACACCTCCTGCAGCCACTCAGTATGCGCACAGACACGCGAACGGGCTGCACGCGTGTGCGTGCAGCCCGTTCACTTGGCGGGAAGCGACCGGCAAGTCGCCCGCCGGTGGCTCAGTGGCCGCCCTGGTCCTTGAAGCGCTTGTACGACCGCTCGATCTCGGCCTCGGCCTCGGTGCGGCCCACCCAGTCGGCGCCCTCGACCGACTTGCCGGGCTCCAGGTCCTTGTAGACCTCGAAGAAGTGCTGGATCTCCAGGCGGTCGAACTCCGAGACGTGGTGGATGTCACGCAGGTGCTCCACCCGCGGGTCCGTCGCCGGCACGCACAGCAGCTTGTCGTCGCCACCGGCCTCGTCCGTCATCCGGAACATGCCGATCGCGCGGCACTTGATCAGGCAGCCCGGGAAGGTCGGCTCGTCGAGGATGACCAGCGCGTCCAGCGGGTCGCCGTCCTCGCCGAGGGTGTTCTCGACGAAGCCGTAGTCGGTCGGGTAGGCGGTCGAGGTGAAGAGGCGACGGTCCAGGCGGATCCGACCGGTCTCGTGGTCCACCTCGTACTTGTTGCGCGAACCCTTCGGGATCTCGATCGTGACGTCGAACTCCACCGGTGGCTCCTCCATGATCAACACATAGTTCTGGTGGTTAAGTGTCCCTCACGCAGGTGTGTGATCGCGAAAGGGGCTGGTGGTCGTGCCGGAGCTGAGGCCGTGGCGAGCCGCGAGACCGCATGTGACGCGGCTCGCGGGCGCCGTCCGACCCCGTCTGGCACGGGCCGCCCAGGCCGTACGCCCACGTCTCGCCCGCGCCGCGACGGCCGTACGGATCACGAGGCCGAAGACCTGGCAGTACACCGCGGGCGCCGCCACCGCCGGACTGGCGCTGGCCGCCGGAGTGGTGACCGCCGCCGGCCCCTGGGACTCCACCGGTCAGCGTACGGCCGAGCGGGACCGGGCGGTCGCCCAGGAGCGCACGGGTGGCGCAGATCACGGGCGTAATACCGATGCGGCAGATTCCTCCGGTTCTTCCGATTCCTCAGGTTCCTCCGGTTCTTCCGATACGACGGCCGACGGACCCCGCCCCGCCCCCAGCGCCGCCTCCGTCCTGACCGGCCTGGGCGGCGGCACCAGCGCCGTGAAGTCGGCCCCGAACGGCAAGGCCCTGGCCGAACTCGTCGGCCCTCTCCTGGACGCCCCGGAGCTGGGCAGCCACATGTCGGCGGCCATCGTGGACGTGACCAGCGGCGAGCGCCTGTACGGCGAGGGCGTCGCCGAGGCCCTCGTCCCCGCCTCCACGACGAAGATCGCCACCGCCGCGGCCGCCCTCGCCGCGCTCGGCCCCGACCACCGCCTCACCACCCGCACCGCCATGGAACCCGACACGAAGGAACTGGTCCTGGTCGGCGGCGGCGACCCCACCCTCACCGCCCGCGAGGAGGCCGACGGCTGGGCGAGCCTGCGCGACCTGGCCGACCGGACGGCCGCGGCCCTGAAGAAACGGGACGTACGCCAGGTCACCCTCTCGTACGACAAGACGCTCTACGCCGGACCCGAACGGCACCCGATCGGCAAGAACGTCAATCTCGCCCCCGTCAGCGCCCTGATGGTCGACCAGGGCCGCACGAACGACTCCACCAGCGGCACGGCGGACCGGGTGCCGGACCCGGCCAAGGACGCGGCGGCCAAGTTCGCCGACCTCCTCGCCGACCGCGGCGTCAAGACCACCGCACCCGGCCCGTCCAAGGCGACGAACCGCGCCCAGCCGCTCGCCGAGGTCTCCTCACCGCCGCTGTCCGCCCTGGTCGAGCGCATGCTCACCAACAGCGACAACGACATCGCCGAGGCCCTGGCCCGCCACACCGCCGTGGCGAGCGGCGCACGCGCCGACTTCGACGGCGCCGGCAAGGCGATCGGCGCCCGGCTCAAGAGGCTCGGCCTCCCGGTGGCGGGCGCCGAGTTCAAGGACGGCAGCGGCCTCAACCGCGCCGACAGACTCACCGCCGACCTCCTCACGGCCCTCCTGGCCAAGGCGGCCGACCCGGCCCACCCGCAGCTCCGCCCGATCCTGACCGGCCTCCCCGTGGCCGGCTTCACCGGCACCCTGACCAGCCGCTACACGGACGGCGCAGCCGGCGTCGTCCGGGCCAAGACCGGCACCCTGACCGGCGTCAACGCCCTGGCCGGCACCGCCGTCGACCAGGACGGCCACCTCCTCGCCTTCGCGTTCCTGGCGACGGGCACGACGAGTCGGGACGCGGCACAGTCGGCGCTGGACAGGACGGCGACGGCACTGGCGTCGTGCGGCTGCGGCTAGGGCCGCCCACGGCCGGAGCTCCACGGCCTGCCCCAAGAGGGAGCGCTCACGTACGGTTGACACATGACGAGCATCGGTGGTGCCGAGATGGTCGACTGGAATCTCGCGGTGGCGACCGCGACCCGGCTCGTACGGCCGGGCCCCGAGGTGAGCCGCGACGAGGCCCGGGCCGTCGTCGCCGAGCTGCGCCGACACGCCAAGTCCTCGGAGGAACACGTCCGGGGCTTCACCCGGATGGGCACGGACGACATCCACGACACCCCCGTCCTCGTCGTCGACCGCCCCAGCTGGGTCCGGGCGAACGTGGCCGGCTTCCGCGAGATCCTCAAGCCCCTCCTCGACAAGATGTCGGAACGCCGCACCAGCAGCCCCGGCGGCGCGGTCCTCGGCGCCGTCGGCGGCAAGGTCACCGGCGTCGAACTCGGAATGCTGCTGTCCTTCCTCGCCTCCCGCGTCCTCGGCCAGTACGAGACCTTCGCCCCCGCCACCCGCGAACTCCCCGCGGGCGAGAACGGCGGCGGCCGCCTCCTGCTCGTCGCCCCGAACATCGTGCACGTCGAACGCGAACTCGACGTCCAGCCCCACGACTTCCGCCTCTGGGTGTGCCTGCACGAGGAGACCCACCGCACCCAGTTCAGCGCGGTGCCCTGGCTGCGGGACCACCTGGAGGGCGAAATCCAGTCTTTCTTGGGGGAGACCGACGTCGACCCCATGACCGTCCTGGAACGCATCCGCGAGGCCGCGCAGTCCCTCTCGGGCGGCCGGCCCGAGGCCGAGGAGGACGACGGCGGGCGCTCCTTCGTGGAACTCGTGCAGACCCCGGCCCAGCGGGAGATCCTCGGCCGTCTCACCGCCGTGATGTCCCTGTTGGAGGGCCACGCCGACTTCGTCATGGACGGCGTCGGCCCGGCCGTGGTGCCCTCCGTCGCCGAGATCCGCGAGAAATTCCAGCAGCGCCGCGCCAAGGGCGCCTCCCGACTGGACATGGCCCTGCGCAAACTGCTGGGCCTGGACGCCAAACTCCGCCAGTACCGCGACGGCGAACGCTTCGTGCGGGCCGTCGTGGAGCAGGTCGGCATGGACGGCTTCAACCGCGTGTGGACCTCCCCCAACACCCTCCCCACCAAGGCGGAGATCGCCAAACCCGCGGACTGGATCGCGCGGGTGCACCGCAAGGCGGAGTCGTGAATCGCGCGCCGCGTTGTGAATCTCATACGAAGGTCGTGAACCGAATCCGGCCGACGGCAGGCGAACGCCCCTCCAATCACCCGTCCGAGGGACCGTGAGCCATGGGTAGGCGTGCAATGCTCGGGGAACGGCCCGGTTCTGTCACCATCTACACACTCTGAGTGACCGAGCTCGGGCTCACCCCCCGACAACTTCATGAAGGGAACCGGACATGGGTCCCCATCCTGCGGTCGCGGCGATACGCCTGGCGGTCCGCCGCGTCCTCCACGACATCCTCACCGAACACAACCGCACCACCGACGTACCAGCGCCCGGCGGCCCGCGCGCGACCTCCTACGAGGCGCCGCCCCTGACGCAGCCGACGGCGCCGTTCGTGACGTCGGCGATCACCACGTCCGCCACCGCCGCGTACGACCCCACCCGCGCCGCGGCCGGCCACGGCACGGCACCCGAACCGCCGTACGAGCTCCCCCGCGCGACCCCGCCCAAGACCCCGCACGCCGCCCCACACGAGCGACCCCCCTCCCCGCTCGTGCTCGCGGCGTGCTCCGGCGGCGCCGACTCCATGGCCCTCGCCTCCGCCCTCGCGTTCGAAGCCCCCAAACTCGGCATCCGCGCCGGCGGCATCACCGTCGACCACGGTCTGCAGCCCGGCTCCGACCTGCGCGCCGACGAAGTCGTCCTGCGCCTGCGCGAACTCGGCCTCGACCCCGCCGAGTCCATCGCCGTGACCGTCGGCCGCACCGGCGGACCCGAAGCCGCCGCCCGCGACGCCCGCTACGCCGCCCTCGACGACGCCGCCGTCCGCCACGGCGCCGCCGCCGTCCTGCTCGGCCACACCCGCGACGACCAGGCCGAGACCGTCCTGCTCGGGCTCGCCCGCGGCTCCGGCATCCGCTCCCTGTCCGGAATGGCCGCGGTCTCGGGGGCCGGCGGCCGCTACCGGCGCCCCTTCCTCGGCCTCGACCGGCAGACCGCCCGCAAGGCCTGCATGGTCCAGTCCCTGCCGGTCTGGGACGACCCCCACAACTCCGACCCCGCGTACACGCGTTCGCGCCTGCGCCAGGAAGGGCTGCCCGCCCTGGAGAAGGCGCTCGGCAAGGGCGTCGTCGAAGCCCTCGCCCGCACCGCCCAGCTCTCCCGCGACGACGCCGACGCCCTGGACGCCTGGGCCGGCCAGGCCGAGGCCGCCGTACGCGACGCGGCCGGCCTGCTGGAGTGCGCCAAGCTGTACGCGCTGCCGCCCGCCGTACGCCGCCGGGTCCTGCGCCGCGCCGCCATCGACGCCGGGGCGCCCGCCGGTTCCCTGTTCGCCCGGCACATCGAGGAAGTCGACCGTCTGATCACCGGCTGGCGCGGCCAGGGAGCCGTCAACCTCCCGGGCAAAGTCGTCGCCCAGCGGCAGGGTGGCAGACTGGTGATTCGGCAAGGCTGATCCCCGACCCCTCCGAGGCACGTCGCGGAGGGGCCGGCCGGCCAGGAATGCGGGACGACCGACCGAAAGTGATGCGGGTGGACGCGAAAGACATGGGTGCCGACCTCCAGCAGGTGCTCATCACCAAAGAAGAGATCGACGCCAAGCTGGCCGAGCTGGCAGCGAAGATCGACGCGGAGTACGAGGGCAAGGACCTGCTGATCGTCGGCGTCCTCAAGGGCGCGGTGATGGTGATGGCCGACCTCGCCAGGGCGCTGTCCACCCCCGTCACCATGGACTGGATGGCCGTGTCGTCGTACGGCGCCGGCACCCAGTCCTCCGGGGTCGTGCGGATCCTCAAGGACCTCGACACCGACATCAAGGGCAAGCACGTCCTCATCGTCGAGGACATCATCGACTCCGGCCTGACCCTGTCCTGGCTGATCAACAACCTCGGCTCCCGCGAGCCCGAGTCCCTGAAGATCTGCACCCTGCTGCGCAAGCCGGACGCCGCGAAGGTCGCCATCGACGTCGAGTGGGTCGGCTTCGACATCCCCAACGAGTTCGTCGTCGGCTACGGCCTCGACTACGCCGAGAAGTACCGCAACCTCCCGTTCGTCGGTACGCTCGCGCCCCATGTCTACGGCGGCTGAGCCGACAGGGCCGTCTTTGTAGGACGATCGGGAACCCCAGCGGGTTTCGCGCCGTTGGAGCATGCAGACGGGCTTGCAGACCGTCCCGTGCGGCTACGGGCGACAATGCTGGGGTACCGTCAGAAGAACTGTCTTATCAAACTCACTATGGCAGGAGGGACGGGGCGGCACCGCTCCGTATGGATGGACGTGAAGCGATACTTCCGTGGGCCGGTCATGTGGATCGTGCTGGCCGTCCTTGCCGTGGTCGTGTTGATGCAGGTCGTCGGCTCGTCCGGCGGCTACAAGACGGTGGACACCGGCCAGGTCGTCCAGGCGATCAATGAGAACAAGGTCGATTCGGCGAAGCTGACCACTGGTGACGACAACACCATCAAGGTCCAGCTCAAGGACGGCCAAAAGGTCGAGGGCGCCACCAAGATCCAGGCGAGCTACATCGGCGACCAGGGCGTGGCCATCGCCAACACACTGCAGAACAAGTACGAGCAGAAGCAGATCACGGACGGCTACACGGTCTCGCCGTCCAAGCAGAACCCGTTCGTCGGCATCCTGCTCTCCCTGCTTCCCTTCGTCCTCATCGTCGTCGTGTTCCTGTTCCTGATGAATCAGATGCAGGGCGGCGGCTCCCGAGTCATGAACTTCGGCAAGTCCAAGGCGAAGCTCATCACCAAGGACACCCCGAAGACGACGTTCGCCGACGTCGCGGGCTCGGACGAGGCCGTCGAGGAACTCCACGAGATCAAGGAGTTCCTCCAGGAGCCGGCGAAGTTCCAGGCCGTGGGTGCCAAGATCCCCAAGGGCGTACTGCTCTACGGGCCTCCCGGCACCGGCAAGACGCTCCTCGCGCGCGCCGTCGCCGGCGAGGCGGGCGTCCCCTTCTACTCGATCTCCGGTTCCGACTTCGTCGAGATGTTCGTCGGTGTCGGTGCCTCCCGAGTCCGTGACCTGTTCGAGCAGGCCAAGGCGAACGCCCCGGCGATCGTCTTCGTCGACGAGATCGACGCGGTCGGCCGCCATCGCGGCGCCGGCCTCGGCGGCGGTCACGACGAGCGCGAGCAGACCCTGAACCAGCTCCTCGTCGAGATGGACGGCTTCGACGTCAAGGGCGGCGTGATCCTCATCGCCGCGACCAACCGGCCCGACATCCTCGACCCGGCACTGCTCCGCCCCGGCCGCTTCGACCGCCAGATCGCGGTCGACCGCCCGGACATGCAGGGCCGTCTGGAGATCCTCAAGGTCCACCAGAAGGGCAAGCCGGTCGCACCGGACGTCGACCTGGCGGCGGTCGCCCGCCGCACCCCGGGCTTCACCGGCGCGGACCTGAGCAACGTCCTCAACGAGGCCGCGCTGCTCACCGCCCGCTCGGACAAGAAGCTGGTCGACAACCAGATGCTGGACGAGGCCATCGACCGCGTCGTGGCGGGCCCGCAGAAGCGGACCCGGATCATGTCGGACAAGGAGAAGAAGATCACCGCGTACCACGAGGGCGGACACGCCCTGGTCGCGGCGGCCTCCCCGAACTCCGACCCGGTCCACAAGATCACGATCCTGTCCAGAGGCCGCGCCCTCGGCTACACGATGGTCCTGCCGGACGAGGACAAGTACTCGACCACCCGCAACGAGATGCTGGACCAGCTCGCCTACATGCTGGGCGGCCGCGCGGCCGAGGAACTCGTCTTCCACGACCCGACCACGGGTGCGGCGAACGACATCGAGAAGGCCACGACCACCGCCCGCGCGATGGTCACCCAGTACGGCATGACCGAGCGTCTGGGCGCCATCAAGTTCGGCGGCGACAACAGCGAGCCCTTCCTCGGACGTGAGATGGCTCACCAGCGCGACTACTCGGAAGAGGTCGCCGCGCTGGTGGACGAGGAGGTCAAGAAGCTCATCGAGAACGCGCACAACGAGGCCTGGGAGATCCTGGTCGAGAACCGCGACGTCCTCGACAACCTCGTGCTCGCGCTGCTGGAGAAGGAGACGCTCGGCAAGGAGGAGATCGCCGAGATCTTCGCCCCGATCGTCAAGCGCCCGCCGCGGCCCGCCTGGACCGGGTCCTCCCGCCGTACGCCGTCCACCCGTCCGCCGGTGCTCTCCCCCAAGGAGCTCGCACTGACGAACGGCGCCAACGGCGTGACCCCGGCGATCAGCACCGCCAAGTCGACGGTGACGGAGCCCGCCCCGGCGGCCGAACCGGCCCCTGAGGAGCGTCCCGAGAGCTGACGCCCCGGCCAGGCCCGCACCTGGCCCGGAATGGATGCCGCGCCCCCCTGGTTCTAGCCTGGGGGGCGCGGCATTTCCTTATGCCCGCAGTTCAGACGCGCACGTGGCCCACACACACGCGCGCGACCCGCAGAGGAACGAGGCACCACATGACCGACCCCGTGACGCTGGATGGCGAGGGCTTCATCGGCGAGTTCGACGAGAAGCGCGCCGAGAACGCCGTACGTGAGCTGCTGATCGCGGTCGGGGAGGATCCCGACCGGGAGGGGCTTCGGGAGACTCCGGCGCGGGTGGCTCGGGCTTATCGGGAGTTGTTGGCGGGGCATGCGCAGGTGCCCGAGGATGTCCTGACGACTACGTTCGATATCGGGCATGACGAGATGGTCTTGGTGAAGGACATCGAAATCGTCAGTTTGTGTGAACATCATATGTTGCCATTCCATGGCGTAGCTCACATTGGGTACATTCCGGCTGAAAGCGGCAAGATCACAGGTCTGTCGAAGCTTGCCCGGCTGGTTGAGGTGTTCGCTCGCCGTCTGCAGGTGCAGGAACGACTCACCACGCAGGTTGCCGACTCCCTCATGAAGATCCTCGAGGCCCGGGGTGTGATCGTCGTCGTCGAGGCCGAGCACATGTGCATGTCGGTGCGCGGTATCCGTAAGCCCGGTGCCAAGACCACGACGTCGGCGGTGCGCGGTCAGCTTCGGGATGCTACGACCCGAGCCGAGGCAATGAGCCTGATACTGGCGCGCTGACCCGATTGTCAGTGGTGCCCGTGGTCAGCGGCAACGTGCCGTTCCTGCGCGAGATGGCGGCGGTTGTCGGTGCGCCCCGGCTTTCTGGTCAACGGACACCTGGCTCGCCGGCCCTGGTGAGCCGGGCGCGTCACACCGTCGGTGCCGCCCCCGTGCCGTTGTGTTCGTCGTCCTCCGGGAGTTTGCACACTCGCTCCAGGAAGATGGCCGCCACTATGACGCCGATACCGGCCAGGACCGAGAAGCCGGCGTAGATGGCCTGGTCGCGGCGGGCGGGGATGTCGAGGGATTCCAGGAGGAAGACGCCGGTGCCGCCGTACATGCCGGCGACGAGGGCGGCCACCAGGGCGCTGGCCTGGCCGAAGACGACCGCGCGGGCCGCCATCAGAGGGTCGACGCCCTTGGCCTCGGGGCGGCGTTCGCGCTGGGCCCTCAGGCGGGCGCGGATCGACAGCGCCGTGGACAACAGGATCACGGCGATGATCGCCAGGACGATGGGGGCGGCCAGGGGGACGCTGGGCAGGGTCCCCACGGCGTTCCAGAGGCGGGCGCCCGCCCAGGACAGGACGCCGGCGACGATGAACACGCCGGCCAGCGTCCTGATGCGCAGCTCTCTCACGGTGTTCCTTCAGCTCCCCCGGGTGCCTGCGGATTGTGGTCGTCTTGACCTTAACGACTACTCGGGCAGCCGGAGTTCCAGGTCCTCGCGCGGCGCGATGCCGTCCCGGGGGACCGTGCCGAGCAGATCGGCGACCGCGCCGCGGCCCGGCAACCGGGCCTCGGGCTCCAGGTCGTGCCAGGGGGCGAGGACGAAGGCCCGTTCGTGGGCGCGCGGGTGGGGCAGGGTGAGGTGCGGGTCGTCGGAGACGAGGTCGGCGTAGGCGACGATGTCGACGTCGAGGGTGCGTGCGCCCCAGCGCTCGTCGCGGACCCGGTGGAAGGCCTCCTCGACCGCGTGCGCCCGCTCCAGGAGGGAGGACGGGGGGAGGGTGGTCTTGAGGACCACGATCGCGTTGAAGTAGGTGGGCTGGGTGGCGGGATCCACGCCCCACGGTTCGGTCTCGTAGACGGGGGAGACGCCCTTGATGCGTACGCCGGGGGTGTCCTCCAGGGCGTCGATGGCGCCCTGCAGGGTCTCCAGGCGGTTGCCCAGGTTGGAGCCGAGGGAGAGCACGGCCCGTTTGGGGTTGTGCAGGGTGGTGTCGGCGGCGTCGACCTTCTCGACGACGGAGGCGGGTACCGGCTGTACGGTCGGGTCGCCGGGGCCCTTGGTGAAGGGTGCGGTCATACTCGGCTCCGGGTGATGGTGACGGTCACGTCGTCGAAGGGGACCGTGATCGGCGCGTCCGGCTTGTGGACGGTGACCTCGACCTCCTGGACCCCTTCGTGCTTCAGACAGACCTGGGCGACGCGTGCGGCGAGCGTCTCGATGAGGTCGACCGGCTCGCCCTCGACGACGGCCACGACCTCCTCCGCCACGATGCCGTAGTGCACGGTCTTCGCCAGGTCGTCGTCGGCGGCGGCAGGCCGGGTGTCCAGGCCCAGGACGAGGTCCACGACGAAGGTCTGGCCCTCCCTGCGTTCCTCCGGGAACACACCGTGGTACCCGCGGGCCTTCAGGCCGCGCAGCGCGACACGATCCACGCGAATCACTCCTGCAATCGTCGTTGACGGCCGGTCGATGCCGTGTGCGGGCGGCACACCGGCCTCGAACGAATCTACCTGCGGGCACTGACAGAACCGGGCCACGGGGGTGTGGGCCCGGTCCGGGGCCGGCAGGATTCATCGTGTGTTTCCCCTGGGGAACCCGGCGGCTCACGGGTTGGTAGCCGCCCCTACCCGCACACGCGTGATTCCAACCACTTCTTGGTCCCGCCGGGGCCCTGGGGTGGTCCCGTGGTGGTCCCTGCGGTGGTTCCTACTCGGTCGCCTACCCACTCAGGAGGGGGTCTCGTCGCCTTCTTCCTCGTCGTTTTCGGCGAGCACCGGCGAGGCGTGGTGCGACCACATCTTCCAGCCGTCGGGCGTGCGCCGGAACACGTTCGTGGCGACCACGAGCTGGCCCACGAGCGGTCCGAGCTCCTGTCCGGCGTCGGGCGCGGGGCCGCCGCTGAGGATGTTCTCGGTGCAGGTCACCAGGGCGGTGTCGCCGGTGACGGAGACATGTACGTCGGTGAGGAAGAACTGGATGTAGTCGGTGTTCGCCATGATCAGGGCGTACGACCTGAGGACCTCGCCGCGTCCGGTGAGCACCGGCCAGCCGGGGTGCACGCAGGAGATCACGCCGGTGTCGGCCGGGTCGTGGTAGGTCTCGTCGACGCCGAGGTCGGAGGGGGTGAGCCAGAGCGAGGACAGCTCCTCGAAGTCGCCGCGCTCCACTGCCTCGTAGAAGGCGGTGTTGGCGGCTTCCACTTGTTCGACGTCGGTGTGGGGGGCGCTCACCGGGCTCCTTCGGCGCCGTGCGGGTCGCCGGTCTCGGCGGTGTTCGCGCCGGGCGCGTCGGCGGCGCCGCGCGCCTCCTCGATGTCGCGTGCCGCCTCGATGGCGCGTGCGACGCGCACCGCGTCCGTCGTGGCGCGTACCTCGTGTACGCGCACCGCCCACGCGCCGGCGTGCGCCGCGAGTGCCGAGACGGCGGCCGTGGCGGCGTCGCGCTCCCGGGCGGGCGGCGGCGCGCCCTCCGCTCCGGCGAGGACCCGGCCGAGGAACCGCTTGCGGGAGGCGGCGACGAGGAGGGGGTGGCCGAGGGCGAGCAGGCGGTCGAGGTGGGCGAGGAGGACGAGGTCGTGCTCGGCGTTCTTGGAGAAGCCGAGGCCGGGGTCGACGACGATGCGGTCGGGGGCGATGCCGCCGGCCAGAACGGCCTGCACGCGCGCGTGCAGCTCCTCGACGACCTCGGCGACGACGTCGTCGTAGACGCCCTTGACGTTGCCGCCCTCGAGGAAGCCGCGCCAGTGCATGACGACGAAGGGGGCTCCGGCGTCGGCGACGACCGGGATCATCGCGGGGTCGGCGAGGCCGCCGCTGACGTCGTTGACGAGTGCGGCGCCGGCGGCGAGGGACTGCTCGGCGACGGAGGCGCGCATGGTGTCGACGGAGACCGTGACGCCTCCGGCGGCGAGGCCGCGGACGACGGGGATGACGCGGCGCAGCTCTTCGTCCTCGTCGACCCGGGTGGCTCCGGGGCGGGTGGACTCGCCGCCGACGTCGACCAGGTCGGCGCCCTCCTCGACCAGGGCGAGGCCGTGCTTGACGGCGGAGGTGGTGTCGAACCAGCGGCCGCCGTCGGAGAAGGAGTCGGGGGTCACGTTGACCACTCCCATGACCGCGCAGCGGTCCCACGCCGGAAGGCCCGCGACACGCCCGCGTCCGCTCTGCTTGCTCATATGTTCAGCGTAGGCCCAGCGCGGTCCGGGACGTGCCGCGGCCCGAGCGGGAGCCTTGGGGGGTGGGGGCTGCCGCTCGGGCCGGGCTGGGACGGCCGCGGGTGGGACCGGGCCGGGTACGGGCGCGGCGGTTACGCCGCCCGGACGTCCCGCTCCGCCACCCGGTGCGGGCACGGGCGGGGTGCTGCCTTGCGGTGGCGCAGGAAGCGCGGCAGTGGCAGGGCCAGGTTCACGAAGCCCTCGGCCTGCATGGCGGCGAAGCCGAGGCGGGGCAGGTCGGCCGAGGCGCGGTAGACCACGAAGCGGGGCTCCCAGCGGGGCCGGAACTTGGCGTTGAACTTGTACAGGGACTCGATCTGGAACCAGCGGGACAGGAAGACCAGCAGCCCGCGCCAGGCGCGCAGCACCGGACCCGCGCCGATCTTCTCGCCGCGTGCGAGCGCCGAGCGGAACATGGCGAAGTTGAGCGACACGCGCGCGATGCCGAACTTCGGGGCGGCCTGGAGGGCGGCGACGATGAGCAGCTCGTTCATGCCGGGGTCGGCCGAGCGGTCACGGCGCATCAGGTCCAGCGAGACGCCGTCCGTGCCCCAGGGCACGAAGTGCAGGATCGCCTTGAGGTCGCCGTACGGACCGGGCTCCTCGTCGTCCCACCCGTCGCCCACCACCGCCCTACCTGAGGCGCTTCGCGCCGCCCCTTCAATTCTGTGGGCGGTGGCGATGAGGCAGTCGCCGTCGGCCGGGTCGCCGACGCGGCCCAGGGCCATGGAGAAGCCGCGCTCGGTGTCGGTGCCGCGCCAGTCGTCGGCGGCCCGGCGGATGCGCTCCAGCTCGGTCTCGCCGAGGTCACGGACACGTCGTACCCGGGTCTCGTAACCGGCGCGCTCGATGCGCTTGACCATCTGGCGCACGTTGCGCATCGCGCGGCCGGTGAGCGAGAAATCCGGGACGTCCACCACCGCCTCGTCGCCCAGTTCGAGGGCGTCGAGACCGGTCTCGCGGGTCCACACCTCGGCGCCGGTCTCGGAGCAGCCCATGACGGCCGGGGTCCAGGAGTGGGCCTTGGCCTCGTCCATGAAGCGCTCGATGGCGCCGGGCCAGGCCTCGACGTCGCCGATGGGGTCGCCGCTGGCGAGCATCACGCCGGA
Organism: Streptomyces sp. UG1; assembly: GCF_049974585.1. NCBI lineage: Bacteria > Bacillati > Actinomycetota > Actinomycetes > Kitasatosporales > Streptomycetaceae > Streptomyces > Streptomyces sp. UG1. The sequence goes on from NZ_JBNGGG010000040.1 coordinate 56,167, forward strand.
GACGACGCGGTAGGTCACCGCGGCCTTGCCGCTGGGGGAGAAGACGACGGCCTTGTCGCGGCGCAGCGCGAAGTGGCCGAGGGAGTCGCGGCCGCCGTGCTTGGCCAGCAGGGCGCGCAGCCGGTCCTCGTCGTCCTCGGTCAGGTGTGCCGCCGGGTGCTCGGGGCGGAAGGCCAGGTAGATGGTGGTGACGGCGGTGAGCAGGCCGAGGGCGCCGAGGGAGAAGGCGACCGTCCAGGAGGTGGTGCCGTGGTAGTCGACCGGGCCCTCGAAGCCGAACAGGCCGTACAGGACGTGGGTGATGCGGTCGGCCAGGCTCGGGTCGCCCACCAGGGTCTCGGGGTGGGCGTTGACGATGACGAGGCCGAGGGCGAGCGAACCGGCACCCATGAGGACGAAGTTGGCCAGCGCGCGCCACCTGCTGCGCGGGTCGGGCAGTGCGGCGAACTGGTCGCGGTGGCGCAGCAGTGGTGCGAGCAGGGCGAAGGAGATGAGGACGCCGATGAGGGAGTGGCGGTATGTGAACTGCGCCACCGCTCCGGCCGGCAGCAGGACGACGGCCGCGCGCCAGGCCCGTCGCTTGCCGCGCTTGAGGCCGTGCGCGAGCAGCAGCAACAGCACGCCGGCGCTGAGCGAGAGCGCGGCCGCGAACGGGCCTGTCGAGCCCGGCAGCACCTCGGCGATGGCGTGCATACGGCTGTGCCGGAAGCGCGGGAAGACGCCCGCGGCGATGTCCAGCAGGCCGACCAGGGCGCAGGCCCGGCCGAGGAGGACGGGGACGGCCTCGGGGCGCGGGCCGCGCAGCACGTGCCGTACGCGGCTCGACAGTCGGCCTACCTGGCCCGATCGTTGAGGAACCTTGCCCGACATTTCCACATCTGTCCTGACAGACATCGCATCCCATTAGTTCTGCGAGAGACCTTGGATCCGGTGCCGATTCGGGCATCCGGCGACATTGCGCCCTCTAGGACGGTGTCTCGAGGGGAGAGGTTCACTCGGCTCCCCAAAACCGTTTCAAAGGCCAAGGAAAGTCCGGGGCAAGCCTCTGCGAAGGAGCAGGGGAGGCGGCGTGGTCGGCGTGTCGACGCGGCCGGCGCCGCCCGGGGGAGAGCGCAGGCAGGAATCAGGCATGGGTCTCACGAGCGACAAGGTGCTGGCGTTGGCGGTCGCGGTCGCCGCAGGGCTGTTCGTCGGCACGGTATGGCTGTGGCCACGGCTGGCGAGGGGAGGGCTGCGGGCGGTCGCCGGGCGGGTCGGGCTGCTGCTGGCCACACAGTTGGCGATCTTCGCGGCGGTGGGTCTCGTCGCCAACCAGGCCTTCGGGTTCTACGCGAGCTGGGCCGACCTGTTCGGGCAGGAGGACGGGCAGGGGGTCGTCGTGGACCACACGCCGGGGCGTGGGCGCGAAGGGCTGGAGGTCGTCGACACACAGCGGGTGCCGGGGGCGGTGAGCGCGCGGCCGGAGGTGGGCGGGCAGATCCAGAAGATCCGGCTCGTGGGCCGTACGTCGCACATCGCCACGCCCGCGTTCGTCTCTCTGCCGCCCGAGTATTTTCAGCCGCGATATCGCACGCGTACGTTCCCGGCGGCCGTCGTGCTGACCGGGTATCCGGGGACGGCCCGGGCGCTGGTGGACAAGCTGGACTATCCGCGCACGGCCGGGAGGTTGGTCGCGGACGGCCGTATGCGGCCGATGGTGCTGGTCATGATGCGGCCGACGGTGGCGCCGCCGCGGGACACGGAGTGCGTGGACATTCCCGGCGGGCCGCAGACCGAGACGTTCTTCGCGAAGGATCTGCCGGATGCCGTGAGCGGGCACTACAGGGTGGGTGACGGGCCCGGTGGCTGGGGGATCATCGGGGACTCCACCGGTGGCTACTGCGCGTTGAAGCTCGCCATGCACCATCCGCGGGTGTACGGCGCGGGGGCCGGGCTCTCCGCGTACTACAAGGCGCCGATCGACGCCACGACGGGGGATCTCTTCCAGGGCGACAGGGAACTGCGCAATCGCGCGAACCTGTGGTGGTACCTCAAGCACATGCCGGCGCCGGACACTTCACTGCTCGTCAGCAGCAGCAAAGTTGGAGAATCCAACTACAAGGACACGTTGAAGTTCATTGAGCGGGTGAAGGCGAACGGGGTGACCCGGATGTCGTCGATCATCCTCGAAAGCGGAGGGCACAACTTCAACACCTGGCGGCGGGAGATTCCGGGGACATTGGAGTGGATGAGCGGGCGGTTGAGCGGGGATTGCGTGCGGGCTGACGTGGCCTCCAGGGCTTTGTGATCTTGGTTCTTGGGCAATTCGGCGGCTGTTCTGATTGCCGATGGCGTGTGAACGGCTCAGGATGGCCGTGTTTTTACGGGGCGGGGCACCAAGATTCGCCTACGCGCGGTAAGTTTCTGGCCATGCCACGTGGACGTCACCGCCATTCACCGCCCTTGCACAGGCTGCTGCCCCCGTCGGCGATCGCTGGCGTGTCCGTTGTCTGTGCGCTCGCCCCCTGGGTGTTCACCGAGGCCATGGTGCTGCGCGGCCTGGCCGGGGCCGCCGCGGCGACGGCGGTCGTCGGTGCGGTCGTCATGCGCCGCTGGGACACGCAGGCGGGCAAGCAGGTCGCCGACCTCACGCGCGCGCGTGCGAGCGACGAGTGGCGGCATGAGGAGCGGGTCGCCGAGCTGGAGACCGACCTCGAGGAGTCGCGCGAGCTTCGGGTGAAGCTGGAGCAGCGGCTGCGGGGGAAGCGGGCGGAGCTGGCGGGGCTGCGTAATGAGCACGCGGCGCTGTTGCGGCGGTATGCCACCTCGGAGACCGAGCGGGCGAGTGTGCTGGAGGAGCGCCGGGTTCTGGAGATAGAGGCGGCGGCTCCGGCGAAGGCGTTGCCGGCGGGGCCGGTTGACGGTGCGGGTGAGGTGGAGCCCGCGGCCGAGGCCCAGGATGAGACCGAGGTCGGATCCGAGGCTGGTGACGTGGCTGACGTGGCTGACGTGGCTGAGGGGGCGTCCGGGGTCTTCTCGCCGGAGGGGTCTCGGCTGTTTCTGCGGGCCAAGGCGGCGTTGGCGCGGTTCGATGAGGACGGGGTGCCGGCGGGGGACGAACCGGTTTCGGCCGGGGACGAGTCGGCTGAGGGCGAGCCAGGGGTGGATGAGTCCGCGAAGGACACGTCCCTGAAGAACGAGCCGCCGAAGGACGTGTCCCTGAAGAACGAGCCGTCGAAGAACGAGTCCGTGAAGAACGAGTCGGTGAAGGACGGGGCCTCGAAGGGGGAGGCTCCGAAGGACGAGCCTCCGAACGACGAGCCCCCGAAGGGCGATGGTCCTTCCGACGGTGAGCCTGTGAAGGACGGGTCCGGGGCCGGCGAGGCGGAGGGGACCGGCGGGTCGGAGACCGAGCCCGCGCTGGAGGACGACCCGCAGGGGAAGTCCGGGGCGGTCGACGGGCATGAGCACGCGGCCGCCGTCACCCCGGCAGGCGCACTCGCCCCGGCCCGGCCGGCCCTGCCCGCGGCTCAGCAGCCGTCGGGGCACTTCATCGCGCCGACCGCGGTGGCCGTCGCGCCGGCTACGCCTGTGCGGCGTCCGGCGGTGGAAGGCGGTTTCGACTTCTTCGGTACGAAGAAGGGGGCCGGTCCCTCCGCGTTGGAGTCCGTCCAGAACGAGGACCTCGCCGATGTGGTCGGGCAGGAGGCCCTCGCGCTGCACAAGGCCGAGTCCGAGGCCGAGTTCAAGCCGGCGGACGAGGAGTCGCGGGGCGTTGGGCAGGTCATCGATCTGACGGCTCATGACGAGACGGAGCAGATTGATGTGCAGGGGCTGCGGAGCGCGGTCTCCTGATGACGGGTTGAGGGCCCGCCGACCTCCTCGACGCGGATCCGCACCTTTCAGCTCGTTCGGCGTGTGAGGTCAGGTCCTTGCCGTCCCGAGCCCCCACCCGCCCGCTGGGGGCGTCACCTTTCAACGTCGGCCCGCACCCTCCAGCCCGTCCGGCGTTCGAGGTCAGGCCGTCGCCGTCCCGAGCCCCCACCCACCCGCTGGGGGGCGTCACCTTTCAACGTCGGCCCGCACAATCCAGCCCGTCCGGCGTTTGAGGACAAGGCCCGTTCAGGGCCGGCAGCGGGGGTCTGGGGGCGTCGCCCCCAGAGAGCGCCCGGGGTCGAAGGGGCGGAGCCCCTGGGGGCGAGGAACCCTTTGAGGCGCCCCCCGCGGTGATTTACGCCATCCAGCGGTCCGGGCGGGCGTCGCGGCGGCCAGTTCGGGAGCGGTCCGCCTGGCCGTGCAGGAGGTTTGACGCCTCCTCGGCGGGCCTCAGACGGGCCGTCACCGTCTTGTTGGCCCCGGTGTCCACGTGAACGTCGGCGAGGCCCCAGCGACGCTCCCAGGGCCCTTGGGTCAGGCGGACGCTTTGGACCTTGGCGTGCGGGACCAGGGCGAGGCTTCGGCGGAAGAGGCCCGTCCGGGCGGCGAAGACCGCGTCCGTGATCGTCAGGGCGTAGCCGCGCCACCACAGGGGCACACACCATGCCGCTCGGCGCGGGGGACGGGAGAGGGACGCGAGCGGCGGGACCGTCACTCCGGGCAGTACGCGCGCGATGACCGACTCGGCGACCTCGCGCGGGGCCACGGGAAGCAGGAGGGAGTTGGAGGAGCCCGCCACGTCCAGCTCCACGCGCACCCAGCCGCGCCGCCGCCACAGCAGCGGCTCGACGATCCGTACCGTCTGGACCCGCCCCGGCGGCACCGTCTCATGGGCGCGGTCGAGGAGGCCGTGGTCGATGCGCAGCCCGTCCTGAGACTCGCCCACCGTCCACTCGTACTCGGTGACGAAGCGACCCACGCTGCTCGCCCCCGCCGCACCGACCAGGGGAATCGCGGTGGCCAGGACCGTCCAGGCGCTCTGCGTGGTCAGCCAGAGGATCGTCGGTACGACCACCGCGGCCGCCAGCGATCCCCAGGTCGCGCCGGTGAGGACGAGGGATACGGCCAGGACCCGTGGCGGGACCTGCAGCAGCTGGTGGGAGGGGGCCTCGCCTATCTCGTGTGCCGTCTCGGGGGCGAAACCCGCCGCGCGGGCCAGGAGTTCCGCGCGCAGGGTGCGCGCCTCCTCCGCGCCCAGGAAGGCGAGTTCGTCCTTCTTGTCCGTGCCTATGACGTCCAGTTTCAGCTTCGCCACGCCCGCCACGCGCGCGAGCAGCGGCTGAGTGACGTCGATCGCCTGGATGCGTTCCAGCCGGATGTGCGCGCTGCGCCGGAACACCAGCCCGGTACGGATGCGCAACTCGGTGTCGGTCACCGCGAAGTGGGTGAACCACCAGGTGAGGAAGCCGTAGAGGGCGGCCGCCGGCAGGATCACGGCCAGTGCCAGCAGGAGGGTGGTCGTGGTCAGTCTGGTCAGTTGGCGCTGCGCCTGGTCGGGGTCGTGCACCGCCCAGCCGATCAGGACCGCCACCGGGGCCCACGCGCGCCTGAGGGGTGTGATCGGGTGCAGGCGGTGTTCGGTCACGGGGCGCTGATCGCGTACGGCGTCGTCGACGCCCGGCGCCGTCACAGCCCCGCCGATCGTGCCTCGCCCAGCTCGGTGAGCCGGTCGCGCAGCCGTTCCGCCTCCGCCGGGTCGAGACCGGGGATGGTCGCGTCGGTCGCCGCAGCCGCCGTGTGCAGTTGCACGCCGGCCAGGCCGAAGTGGCGTGCGACGGGGCCCGAGGTGACCTCGACGAGCTGCATACGGCCATACGGCACCACCGTCTCCTGGCGCCACAGCACGCCCCGGCTGAGCAGCAGGTCGTCGGCGCGCTCGGCGTAGCGCCACGAACGCCAGTTGCGGCCGAGCATCACCCAGCCCCACACCATCAGCGCCAGGGGCAGCAGTGCGAAGGCCGCCCAGGCCGGTCCCGCGAGCAGGCCGAGCAGCGCGGCCAGGCCGATCGTCAGCAGGCCCAGCCACACCACCAGCAACAGCCGGCGCATGCGGAGCACGCCCGGTGGCAGCCCGGTCCACTCCGGTTCGGCCGCTGCCCGCTCCTGCTCGGCCGCTGTCCGCTCCTGTTCCGCCATACCCGTGTTCTCCGGGCTCCCCGTCTCCATGAGGCCAGCGTACGTAGGAGAGACTGTGTCCATGACTCCCAGGACGGAGACCACGGTCGGCATCGGCGGCGCCGCTGAGAGCACCGACATGGTGCTCAACATCGGGCCCCAGCACCCGTCCACGCACGGCGTGCTGCGGCTGCGGCTCGTGCTGGACGGCGAGCGCATCGTGAGCGCGGAGCCCGTGATCGGCTATATGCACCGCGGGGCGGAGAAGCTCTTCGAGGCGCGGGACTACCGGCAGATCATCATGCTCGCCAACCGCCACGACTGGCTGTCGGCCTTCTCCAACGAGCTGGGCGTCGTCCTCGCTGTCGAACGCATGCTCGGTATGGAGGTACCCGCACGGGCCGTGTGGACCCGGACGTTGCTCGCGGAGCTCAACCGCGTCCTCAATCACCTGATGTTCCTCGGGTCCTATCCGCTGGAGCTCGGCGGAATCACGCCGATCTTCTACGCCTTCACGGAGCGCGAGGAGCTCCAGCATGTGATGGAGGAGGTCTCCGGCGGGCGCATGCACTACATGTTCAACCGGGTGGGCGGGCTGAAGGAGGACCTGCCGGCCGGGTGGACCACGCGCGCGCGTGCCGTCGTCGCCGACGTGCGCTCGCGCATGGACCGCTTCGACGACCTGGTGATCGGCAACGAGATCTTCCGGGGGCGCACGCGGGGCGTGGGCGTCCTCAGGCCGGAGACCGTGCACGCCTACGGCGTGAGCGGGCCGATCGCGCGCGGCTCGGGCGTGGACTTCGATCTGCGGCGCGACGAGCCCTACCTCGCTTACGGCGAGCTGGGGGACGTCCTGAAGGTCGTGACGCGCAAGGAGGGCGACTGCCTCGCTCGCTTCGAGTGTCTGCTGGCGCAGGCCCACAACTCCCTCGACCTCGCCGACGCCTGCCTCGACCGGCTCGCCGAGCTGCCGCCCGGGCCCGTCAACCAGCGGCTCCCCAAGGTGCTGAAGGCCCCCGAGGGGCACACGTACGCGTGGACCGAGAATCCGCTCGGCATCAACGGCTACTACCTCGTCAGCAAGGGCGAGAAGACCCCGTACCGGCTGAAGCTGCGCTCCGCCTCGTACAACAACATCCAGGCGCTGGTCGAGCTGCTGCCGGGGACGCTGGTCGCGGACATGGTGGCGATCCTGGGGTCGATGTTCTTCGTGGTGGGGGACATCGACAAGTAGGGCGTGCCTGCTTCAAGGCGCCAGTACGTCCGGAATCCCAACCGGCTGCGTGAGCCAGCCGAAGTCCCCCAGTCCGCCCGTCGCCGTCAGCTCGGCCGCCTCGCCCGCGGTCGCCAGGGCCCGTACGTACTCCGCCGGGCGGGTGGAGGCCAGCTCGAGCGGGGGGCGTGCGCCGGTGATGCCCAGGGCGTGCAGCGCGTCGCGCTGGGACAGCAGGCGGGCGCCGGGCAGCGCGCACGCGTCCAGCGCCACATGTGCCGTGATGTCGCACGAACCGTCCGGCACGGGCGCCGTCTCACGGCCCTCGCGAAAGCCCGTCAGGGTGCCGAAGGGCGGTCGTGCCGCCGCCGTGTGCGCGTAGTCCACGGCGACCGCGAGGCCCCGCTCCAGCGTCCCGACCGCGGCGGCCCAGGCCTCGTCCCTGGGCAGGCCGATCTCGACCCGCGCTCCCTCGGTGCCGCCCAACGGCCACCACCGCCCCAGCCACCGCGCCTCCGCCCCGGCGACCGGCTCCCCGAGGCGCTCGGTGCCGTCCGGCCGTACCAGGACCCGGCGCGCTACGCCCGCGGAGTCCGCCTGCGCGACCTCGACGGGGACGTTGTCGAGCCACTCGTTGGCGAACAGCAGGCCCGTGATCCGGGGCGGGGGCTCCGGCAGCCACTCGATGCGGTGATCCAGGCCTTCGGGGCGGTCGGCGATCTCGACGGCGTACGCACGCGTGCGTGCCGCCACCTCGGCGGGCAGGGCGGCCAGTACGCCCGCGACCAGCTCACCGCGGCCCGCCGCCATGTCCACGAAGCCGAGGGTGGCGGGGTGGCCCAGCGACTCGTCGACCCGGCACAGCAGATGGGCCACGGCGCGGGCGAAGAGCGGCGAGGCGTGGACGGACGTACGGAAGTGGCCGGCCGGTCCCTCGGGGCGGCGGTAGAAGCCGCCCGGCCCGTAGAGCGCCGATTCCGCCGCCGCGCGCCACCCGCGCCACTCGCCCGCCGCCTCTGCTGTCACCGGACCAGGCTAAGCGCCCAGAGGAACGCAGCCTCCACCTTGGGGAGTACGCGCGCGGGGTGCGGATCGGCCCTCCGGTTGACCCCTGCACGCATCTCGCTTCCCTACGCTGGGTTACGTGCAGCGCCTCTACGACTTCATCCGCAGGCACCCGACATGGGTCGACAGCTTCTGGGCCGTCTTCCTGTTCGGGATCTCTGTGGTCACCGTGGCCGTCTGGGACGAGGGCGGGCAGAACCCTCCGGGCACGGATTCCGAGGCGGCCATCGTCACGGTGGTCCTGCTGCTGGGCCTGGTGGTCGCGCTGCGCCGGCGCATGCCGGAGAAGATGCTGGTGCTCGCCATCGGCGTGGGACTGGCACAACTGGTGCTGAACGTGGCGACGACACCCGCCAACTTCGCCTTCCTGGTGATCGTCTACACCGTGGCCGCGACCGGCGCCCGCTGGGCCTCCCGGCTCGCGCTCGGCGTGGGCCTGTGCGCGTCGCCGCTGGCCCAGTTCCGCTGGCCGGAGCAGGACTCCAGCGTCCTGGGCAGCATCGCCCTGATCATCTTCCTGACCGTGCCGTTCGTGCTCGCCTGGGTGCTGGGCGACTCGATCCGCACCCGCCGCGCCTACTACGAGCAGCTCGAGGAGCGCGCGACCCGGCTCGAGAAGGAGCGCGAGGCACAGGCCAAGGTCGCGGTCGCCGCCGAACGCGCCCGGATCGCGCGCGAGCTGCACGACGTGGTCGCGCACAACGTCTCCGTGATGGTGGTGCAGGCCGACGGCGCCGCCTACGTCCTCGACGCCGCCCCCGACCAGGCCAAGAAGGCCCTGGAGACCATCTCCTCCACCGGCCGCCAGGCCCTCGCCGAGATGCGCCGCCTGCTCGGCGTGCTGCGCACCGGCGAACACCAGGAGGGCGGCGAGTACGTCCCGCAGCCCGACGTCGAGCAGATCGACGAGCTCATCCAGCAGTGCCGCACCTCCGGCCTCCCGGTCGACTTCAAGATCGAGGGCACCCCCCGCCCGCTGCCCAGCGGCGTCGAGCTGACGGCGTACCGCATCGTGCAGGAGGCGCTGACGAACACCCGCAAGCACGGCGGCCCGAACACGGGCGCCAGCGTGCGCCTGGTCTACTTCGACGACGGGCTCGGGCTGCTCGTCGAGGACGACGGCAAGGGCGCCCCGCACGAGCTGTACGAGGACGGCGGCGCCGACGGCCAGGGGCACGGACTGATCGGCATGCGCGAGCGGGTGGGCATGGTCGGCGGCACCCTGGACGCGGGACCGCGCCCCGGCGGAGGATTCCGCATCAGTGCGCTGCTGCCGCTCAAACCAGCACACTGACGACCGGCCATGCCCATTGCTGACACCTGTAATGGCCCTGTAGACGGATACGGAAGACACGGAAGAGGACCCCGATGACGATCCGCGTGATGCTCGTCGACGACCAGGTGCTGCTGCGCACCGGGTTCCGGATGGTGCTCGCCGCCCAGCCGGACATGGAGGTCGTCGCGGAGGCGGGCGACGGCGTCGAGGCCCTCCAGGTGCTGCGCTCGACCCCCGTCGACGTCGTGCTGATGGACGTGCGCATGCCGAAGCTGGACGGCGTGGAGACCACCCGCCGCATCTGCTCGGAGCCCGACCCGCCCAAGGTGCTGATCCTGACCACCTTCGACCTGGACGAGTACGCCTTCTCCGGGCTGAAGGCGGGCGCCTCCGGCTTCATGCTCAAGGACGTGCCGCCCGGCGAGCTCCTCGGCGCCATCCGCGCGGTGCACAGCGGCGACGCCGTGGTCGCCCCGTCGACGACCCGGCGCCTGCTCGACCGGTTCGCGCCCATGTTGCCGTCCAGCGGCAAGGAGCCCCAGCACAAGGAGCTGGAGCGGCTGACCGACCGCGAGCGCGAGGTCATGGTGCTGGTCGCCCAGGGCCTGTCGAACGGCGAGATCGCCGCCCGGCTGGTGCTGTCCGAGGCGACCGTGAAGACCCATGTCGGCCGCATCCTGACCAAGCTGGGCCTCAGGGACCGGGTGCAGGTGGTCGTCCTGGCGTACGAGACGGGGCTGGTGCGGGCCGGCGGGCACTAGGGTCTGCGCCATGCTCCTGTGGATCAACGGCCCCTTCGGGGGCGGCAAGACACAGACCGCACACGAGATCCGGCGCCGGCTGCCCGGCAGCGTCATCTGCGACCCCGAGCACATCGGCTTCGGCCTGCGGCGCACGCTCCCGCCCGAACTGCGCGGCGACTTCCAGGACCTGACCTCCTGGCGGCAGGGCGTCGTCGAGGTCCTCGACCTCGCCCTCACCAAGCACGACGGTGTGGTGATCGCCCCCATGACGGTCACCGACTCCGACTACTTCGCCGAGACGGTCGGGCGACTGGGTGAACTCGGCCATGACGTACGGCACTTCACACTCCTCGCCGAGCGCGAGACCGTTCTGCGGCGGCTGCGTGAGCGCGGCTTCGGGCACATCCTTCGGTACGTCGCCGGGAAGAACGCCGGACTGCGCCGCGAGAGCTGGGCCGTGCGGCAGCTCGACCACTGTCTGGAGCGGCTGCGCGAGCCGGAGTTCGCCGAGCAGCTGTGGACGGACCACTCGACCGTGCCGAAGACCGCGGACCGCATCGCCGTCCTGGCCGGTCTGCGGCTGCGGCCCAACAGCGAGGGCGCGCTGCGGACCCGGCTGCGGCAGGCGGGGGTCGGGATCCGGCACATCCGGTTCGACTGACGTACGGCCCTGCGCGTGACGTACAGCCCGCGCGGGCGCTATCTGAGGATCCCCTCCAGGAAGTCGCTGCCCAGCCGGGCCACCATCGTCACGTCGAGCTGGTGCTGGACGTACCGCCCGCGGCGGCGGGTGGTGAGCAGGCCCGCCTTCTTCAGGACGCCCAGGTGCCGGGATATCTCCGGCGCCGTCATGCCGTGCGCCTGCGCCAGTTCGCCCGTGGTGTAGGCACTGCGGGCCAGGTTGCGGCAGATGCGCATCCGTACCGGGTGGGAGAGCGCGGTCATCCGCAGCGCCAACTGCTCGAGCGTGGGCGGGGCGGCCGGCTCGGAGGAGCCGGCCGGGTAGTGCAGCACCGGCTGCCAGTCGTGGCGGTGCAGAACCATCAGGTGGGGCCAGCCCAGGCTGGTCGGGACGAGGAGGAGCCGGCCGTCCCCCACGGCCGTATGGCCCTCGCCCAGCTTGTCGACCGTGATCCGCGCGGCGGTCTCGTCGAGGGTCACCGCCGGGGACACCGCGGCCAGCGCCTCCGCGAGGCCCTTGTGGCGCAGGAGGTCCGTCTTGTGACGGGCGTCCGCGGCGAGCTGGTGGCGCAGCCGGGACCAGGTCTCCGCGAAGAACGCCTCGTCGCAGTCCTGGAGGAACTGCCGCAGCCAGGCCCGGATCCGCGGCGGATCCGCCAGCAGCCGCTCGCTGAAGCGCAGTTGCTGCGGCCCGCGCGCGGCGGCGAGGTCCAGCGCCCGGTGCCGTACCTCGGCGTCGGAGAGCGCGTGGGGCCCGCGGGTGTTGTACGGCAGGGCACAGGTGAACTCCAGGGCGGCGTCCACGAACTGCTCGTCCGTCAGCTTGTCGAGCTGGTCCAGCTCCTCCGCCAGCGTGGCCCCCGGGAGGGTGCAGCGGCCCGGGACGCCGGCGAAGGGCATGAACAGATCCGAGAACGTCGACCGCCACAGGAAGTCGGCCTCGCACATCCGGTCGGCCAGGTGCGAGTCAAGGCGGGCCGTCACGCCCGTCACCCAGCCCTGCAGGCCCGGGTGGTGCCCCGGCTCCGACAGCGCGTGCAGCGCCATGCCGAGCTCGGCCAGGGGCGAGGGCACGACGGCGACACTCTCCGGCCGCAGCCGCGCGATGTCGATCGTCACGCTCATGTCCCCATGGTGCCCGCCGCCACTGACAACGCGGCCCTCGATTGACGGCCGCCGTCAATCGACGCGACGCGGCGGTCACGGGGAGGTGAACCTGGGGTCACCGGGGCAGCCGCGGAGCCCGATCACCACGTACGTCATCTCTCCTACGTCCCGAGAGGCCCTTTAGCCATGAGCATCACGCAGCAGCACCTCCTCGACACCTACCGCGCCGTCCGGCTCGGCGAGGTCGCCCCGCCCCCGCCCGGCACCCACGACTGGCAGGTCGTGCGCGAGTGGCGCGACCACCACCGGTTCCGGGCCGTCGTCGCCGGGCGCCCGGCCCGCGGGCGGATACGGCAGGCTCTGGGCCGGTGGCTGCATGTGCGGCCGCGCTCTACCTGATGACCTCCTGGGGCAGTTGGGCCACGAACTCGGCGACCGCCGTCTTCACGTCGTCCGCCGTCCACTCCAGGCCGGGGGCCCGTACATGGACCTCGGTGAAGGACAGGCCCGGGCCCTTCTGGTCCCACGGGTAGGCGAAGAGCATGGTCTTGGTCTGCTCGGCCGTCCGTACCGCCGCCTCCACGGCCACCTCGGCGTCGTACGGCAGCCAGACCTGGAAGTCGTGGGTGTGCGGCACCTCGGGGTACACGCGCGCCCACGGCAGGCCGGCCGTCGCGAAGCCCTCGCGCAACGCGGTGGCCACCAGGTGCGCGTGGGCCACGTACTCCGGCAGCCGCGGCAGCTCCCGCTCCAGGCCGACCAGGGCCGACAGCGCTGTGGGGAACTGCTGGAACACCTGGCCCCCGTACCGGTGCCGCCAGGCCTCCGCCTCCTCGACCAGGGTCTTCGGGCCGGCCAGCGCCGCGCCCCCGAACCCGTCGAGCGACTTGTAGAACGACACGTACACGCTGTCCGCCAGACCCGCGATCTCCGCCAGCGGGCGATCGAAATGGACGGTGGACTCCCACAGGCGCGCGCCGTCGAAGTGCACCACCGCGTCGCGCTCCCGCGCCGCCTCCACGATGTCGGTGAGCTCCTGCCAGGTGGGCAGTACGAAACCGGCGTCCCTGAGGGGCAGTTCGAGCATCAGGGCCCCGAAGGGCTCGTCGAAGTCGCGTACCTCGGCGGCGGTCGGCAGCCGCGCCTCGCTCGTCAGGCGGACCGGGCGCAGGCCGCTGACCTGGCTGAACGCGTTTCTTTCGTGCACCTCGGGGTGGGCCAGCGCATGCAGGGCGACCGTCGGGTTCCCGGTACGGCCGGCCCAGCAGCGCAGGGCCACCTGCTGGGCCATCGTGCCCGTCGGGAAGAACGCGGCGGCCTCCAGGCCGAGCAGTGCGGCGACCTTCTCCTCCACGGCCTTGACGACGCCGTTGCCGTAGATGTCCGACGGTTCGTCCAGGTCGTACACGTCTTTTGCCGCGTCCAGCAGAGCCAGGCGCTCCCGGAGGGTCTCCTGGAAACCGTGGCGCGCGAACACGCGCCGCGCGCTGCGCTGGGCGGCGATGCGCCGCTCATGCAGCCGCTTGCGCCGGTCCTCGTCGGATATCGGCTCCAGCGGGCGTTCGCTCTTCTGTGTCGCATCACTACTCATCACCGGATCATGCCCCGCGTCGGCTCGCGCGGGCACCCGTGTTTTCCGTGCCGCGTTCCATGGGTGCGCGGCGTGCGATAACCCACAGCCTGTGGACAACCGAACGCCTCTCGAACCAATCGCGTTAACATGACGAGAAATCGTCCGGTACCCCGAGCGGACTGGAACGGGAAGGCCGCCGTCGCGTGAGTACAAGCCAACAGCCAGATCCCAAGGACCGCCCCGCGCGGCTCACCGTCGGTGTCGTCGGCGCCGGCCGCGTGGGCCCCGCGCTCGCCGCGTCCCTCCAGCTCGCCGGGCACCGCCCGGTGGCCGTGTCCGGGGTCTCCGACGCCTCCCGGCGACGGGCCCAGCGGATGCTCCCCGACGTGCCGCTCGTGCCGCCCGCCGAAGTCCTCGCGCGCGCCGAGCTGGTCCTGCTCACCGTCCCGGACGACGCGCTGCCCGGCCTGGTCGAGGGGCTTGCCGAGACCGGGGCCGTACGCCCCGGCCAACTGCTGGCGCACACCTCCGGGCGGTACGGCGTCAAGGTCCTGGACCCCGCCCTGCGCGCGGGCGCGCTGCCGCTGGCTCTGCACCCGGCGATGACCTTCACCGGCACCCCCGTGGACGTCCAGCGCCTCGCCGGCTGCTCCTTCGGCGTCACCGCCCCCGAGGAGCTGCGGCTGGCCGCCGAGGCCCTCGTCATCGAGATGGGCGGCGAGCCGGAGTGGATCGCCGAGGAGATGCGCCCGCTGTACCACGCGGCGCTCGCCCTGGGCGCCAACCACCTGGTCACGCTCGTCGCCCAGGCCATGGAGCTGCTGCGCGAGGCAGGCGTCGCCGCCCCCGACCGGATGCTCGGCCCGCTGCTCGGCGCCGCCCTCGACAACGCCCTGCGCTCCGGCGACGCCGCCCTGACCGGCCCCGTCGCGCGCGGGGACGCCGGAACCGTCGCCGCGCACGTCAGCGAGTTGCGCCGGCACGCCCCGCAGACCGTCGCCGGCTATCTCGCGATGGCCCGCGCGACCGCCGACCGCGCGCTTGCGCACGGACTGCTCAAGCCGGAACTCGCCGAGGACCTTCTCGGGGTACTCGCAGGCGGGACCAACGGCGCCGAGGGAGACGCCCGATGACCACCACCCTGCTGCGTACCGCCGACGAACTGCACGCACGCACGCGTGCCGGGCGCCGCGCCGTCGTGATGACCATGGGCGCCCTGCACGAGGGCCACGCCACCCTGATCCGCACCGCGCGCGGGATCGCCGGACCGGACGGCGAGGTCGTCGTCACCGTCTTCGTGAACCCGCTGCAGTTCGGCAAGGGCGAGGACCTCGACCGCTACCCGCGCACCCTGGAGGCCGACCTCAAGATCGCCGAACAGGCGGGCGCGGACGCCGTGTTCGCCCCCGCCGTCGAGGAGGTCTACCCGGGCGGCGAACCCCAGGTCCGCATCAGCGCCGGCCCCATGGGGGAGCGCTTGGAGGGCTCTTCCCGCCCCGGCCACTTCGACGGCGTGCTCACCGTCGTCGCCAAGCTGCTCCACCTCACCCGTCCCGACGTGGCCCTGTACGGGCAGAAGGACGCCCAGCAGCTCGCGCTGATCCGCCGCATGGTGCGCGACCTGAACTTCGGCATGGAGATCGTCGGCGTCCCCACCGTGCGCGAGGAGGACGGCCTGGCGCTCTCCAGCCGCAACCGCTACCTCTCGCCCAAAGAACGGCACACCGCGCTCGCGCTCTCCCAGGCCCTGTTCGCGGGCCGCGACCGGCACGCGGCGCAGGAGGCGCTGCGCGCGCGGGCCCGCGAAGTGCCCGCCACGCGTGCGCGTGCCGAGGCGCTCAGCGCCATAGGGGAGTCCCGCGCGGCGGCCGACGCACACGCCGTCGCCAAGGCCGTGCCCGGCGCCGCGGCGGCCGTGCGCGCCGCCGCCCGCCTGGTTCTGGACGAGGCCGCCCGCCTCGACCCGCCGCTCGAACTGGACTACCTCGCCCTCGTCGACCCCTCGGACTTCACCGAGATCGACGACGACTTCACGGGCGAGGCCGTTCTCGCCGTCGCGGCCCGGGTCGGGACGACCCGGCTGATCGACAACGTCACCCTCATCTTCGGAGCCGCCTCGTGACCAGCACAGGCATACGACTGCACGCGCCCGAGCCCGGATGGTCCATCGACGCGGACGTCGTGGTCGTCGGCTCCGGCGTCGCCGGCCTCACCGCGGCCCTGCGCTGCGAGGCCGCGGGCCTGAGGACGGTGGTCGTCACCAAGGCCCGCCTCGACGACGGCTCCACCCGCTGGGCCCAGGGCGGCATCGCCGCGGCCCTCGGCGAGGGCGACACCCCCGAGCAGCACCTGGACGACACCCTGGTCGCGGGCGCGGGCCTGTGCGACGAGGAAGCGGTCCGCATCCTCGTGACCGAGGGTCCGGACGCCGTGCGTCGGCTGATCGAGACCGGCGCCCACTTCGACGAGTCCTCCGAAGGTGGACTGGCGCTCACCCGCGAGGGCGGCCACCACCGCCGCCGTATCGCCCACGCCGGAGGCGACGCGACCGGCGCGGAGATCTCCCGCGCATTGGTGGAGGCCGTACGCGCGCGTGGTCTGCGTACGGTCGAGAACGCGCTCGTCCTCGACCTCCTCACGGACGCCGACGGCCGCACGGCCGGCGTCACCCTGCACGTCATGGGCGAGGGCCAGCACGACGGCGTGGGGGCGGTCCACGCGCCCGCGGTGGTGCTGGCGACCGGCGGCATGGGCCAGGTCTTCCAGGCGACGACGAACCCGTCGGTGTCGACGGGCGACGGCGTGGCGCTCGCGCTCCGAGCGGGCGCCGAGGTCAGCGATCTCGAATTCGTGCAGTTCCACCCCACCGTGCTGTTCCTCGGCCCGGAGGCGGAGGGCCAGCAGCCCCTGGTCTCCGAGGCCGTACGCGGCGAGGGCGCCCACCTGGTCGACGCCGACGGCGTGCGCTTCATGCTGGGCCGGCACGAACTGGCCGAACTGGCCCCCCGGGACATCGTCGCCAAGGGCATCATGCGGCGCATGCAGGAGCAGGACGCCGAGCACATGTTCCTCGACGCCCGCCACTTCGGCGCCGACATGTGGGAGCACCGCTTCCCGACGATCCTGGCCGCCTGCCGCGCCCACGGCATCGACCCGGTGCACGACCCCATCCCGATAGCGCCCGCCGCCCACTACGCCTCCGGCGGCGTACGCACCGACTCCCACGGCCGTACGACCGTCCCCGGCCTGTACGCGTGCGGCGAGGTCGCCTGCACAGGCGTGCACGGCGCCAACCGCCTGGCCTCCAACTCCCTCCTGGAGGGACTGGTCTACGCCGAGCGCATCGCAGCGGACATCGCCACGTCCCGCGCGGCCGACGGCCTCCACGCGCGCGTCCCGCACCCGGTGCCGTACCCCGAGACCCCCGAGCACCCCCTGCTCGCGCCCGAGGCCCGTTTCGCCATCCAGCGGATCATGACCGACGGCGCCGGCGTCCTGCGCTCCGCGAACTCCCTCGCCAAGGCCGCCGACCAGCTCCACCAACTGCACACCGAGGCCCGCGACGCCCTCGCCGAGAACGGCAAGACCGCCGAACCCGGAGTGGACACCTGGGAGGCCACCAACCTCCTGTGCGTGGCCCGCGTCCTGGTCGCCGCCGCGCACCTGCGCGAGGAGACGCGCGGCTGCCACTGGCGCGAGGACGGGCCCGACCGCGACGACACGACATGGCGCCGCCACATCGTCGTACGCCTGAACCCGGACCGCACACTGGCCGTGCACACCACAGACACCGCAGACTTCCCCCCGACCCGGCCCCAGGAGCAGTGACAGCAGTGACCACCCCCGACCTTCCCCTCGCCTCGAACGGCGGCTGCGGCGGCGACTGCGCCTGCGGTGCCGACGAGGAGTATCTGGAGTGCGGCCTCGACCCCGCGCTCGCCCAGCTCCTGGCCGACGCGGGCCTCGACCCGGTCGAGGTCGAGGACATCGCCAACGTGGCCATCCAGGAAGATCTCGCCCATGGCGTGGACGTGACGACGGTCGCGACGATCCCCGAGGAGGCGACCGCGACCGCCGACTTCGCGGCACGCGAGGCGGGCGTCGTGGCGGGCCTCAGGATCGCCGAAGCAGTGGTCTCGATCGTCTGCGAGGACGAGTTCGAGGTGGTACGCCACGTGGAGGACGGCGACGAGGTGGAGGCGGGCCAGAAGCTCCTCTCCATCACCACCCGCACCCGGGACCTGCTGACGGCCGAACGCAGCGCCCTGAACATCCTCTGCCGGCTGTCGGGCATCGCGACCGCCACGCGCGCGTGGGCGGACGTACTGGACGGCACCAAGGCGAGGGTCCGCGACACCCGCAAGACGACGCCGGGCCTGCGCGCGCTGGAGAAGTACGCGGTGCGCTGCGGAGGCGGAGTGAACCACCGCATGTCGCTGTCCGACGCGGCCCTGGTGAAGGACAACCACGTAGTGGCCGCGGGCGGCGTGGCACAGGCCTTCAAGGCGGTCCGCGAGACCTTCCCGGACGTCCCCGTCGAGGTCGAGGTGGACACCCTCCACCAGCTGCGCGAGGTGGTCGACGCGGGCGCGGATCTGATCCTCCTGGACAACTTCACGCCGGGCGAGTGCGAGGAGGCGGTGGCGATCGTGGCCGGCCGCGCGGCGCTCGAGGCCTCGGGCCGCCTGACCCTGGACAACGCCAAGGCGTACGCGGACACCGGCGTCGACTACCTGGCCGTCGGGGCCCTCACCCACTCCTCGCCGATCCTGGACATCGGCCTCGACCTGCGAGCGGCGGAGTAGGAACGGGCATGCTCCTCACAATCGACGTAGGCAACACGCACACCGTCCTCGGCCTCTTCGACGGCGAGGACATCGTCGAGCACTGGCGCATCTCCACGGACGCCCGTCGCACGGCCGACGAACTGGCGGTCCTCCTCCAGGGCCTGATGGGCATGCACCCGCTCCTCGGCGACGAGCTGGGCGACGGCATCGACGGCATCGCCATCTGCGCGACCGTCCCCTCGGTCCTGCACGAACTGCGCGAGGTGACCCGCCGCTACTACGGCGACGTCCCCGCGGTACTGGTGGAGCCCGGCGTCAAGACGGGCGTACCGATCCTGACCGACAACCCCAAGGAGGTCGGCGCCGACCGCATCATCAACGCGGTGGCGGCGGTGGACCTCTACGGCGGCCCCGCGATCGTCGTCGACTTCGGTACGGCGACGACGTTCGACGCGGTGAGCGCGCGCGGCGAGTACGTCGGCGGTGTCATCGCCCCCGGCATCGAGATCTCGGTCGAGGCGCTCGGCGTCCGCGGCGCCCAGCTCCGCAAGATCGAGGTGGCCCGGCCGCGCAGCGTGATCGGCAAGAACACGGTCGAGGCCATGCAGTCCGGCATCATCTACGGCTTCGCGGGCCAGGTCGACGGCGTGGTCAACCGCATGGCCCGCGAACTGGCGGACGACCCCGACGACGTCACGGTCATCGCAACGGGCGGGCTGGCGCCGATGGTCCTGGGCGAATCCTCGGTCATCGACGAACACGAGCCGTGGCTGACCCTGATCGGGCTGCGCCTGGTCTACGAACGCAACGTCTCCCGCATGTGACTCCGTCGGTCGAGCGGGGGCGGGTCGCGCAGCCCGGCGCTGACGGGGTGCCCGCCCGCGACCACCCGTGCCGCCCCGCATGCCCGCGGCTGACGCGAAGCACACCCCCCGCCATGTCCCCGACCCACACCCCGCCCCACCACCCGAGTGTCACCCCACGCCACACCCATCCCTATATGCGGCTTTTGTCTGATTAGCACGTATCGTCGGCGCATGCCCACGCCATACGGATCCCGCGGCGGCATGGCGTTCGGCGTGGAGGAGCTGCGTGTGCTCCGCCGCGCCCTCGCTCTTGCCCTTCACCCCAGCCCCGCCTCGGCCGAGGACGTCCAGGACTGTCTCCGCCTCGCCGAATCGCTCGACGAGGCAATGCGCGAGGGCGCCCGGATGCGTGCCTTCCTGATGGCCGACCTCGCCCGCTACCGCGCTGCCCTCCCCGGCACCGCAGCCGGCTACCTCACCCTCCTCGAAGAGGCCCTCGGCACCGGCTACACCCCGACCGCCGACGACCTCGCCGCCCTCCAGAACCTGCGCGGCAACCCCACCGCGGCCGCCCTCCTCCGCCGCTGCCGACCGCCCATCCCCGCGTCCCGCACCCGCCTCCAGGCCCTCCCCGGAGGCCTCCCCGCCCAGGCCTCCAACGCCCCGGAGCCGTCCAAGCAACCCCGCAAGAAGCCCGCCGAAAAACCGGCCGCCCCGAAACCCGCCCCGGGCCCGGAGCGCACCCCCGCCCCCAAGCCGACGCGCCCCATCCCCACTCCCGGCGAGGTCTTCCCCCGTCGCAAGCCCACCCCACCGCCACCCCCCAACCCACCCCAACAGCTCGCCGCAGGCTGACCCGAACATCGGACACCGACCACCCGAAGCACCCCTGGCCGCCCCGCCCGGCCCTCACCGGCCGGGCAACCCCCACACCTCCCGCGCCCACCCCCTGGCTACCCTGGACGCATGGACTACGTCTCCGCACTCCTCCCCCCGACCGTCATGGCCATCTTCTTCATCGGTGTGATCAGGGTGATCGTGAAGACCCAGGGCGGAGCCAACAAGGCCAAGGAGGACGCGGTCGTGGACGCCGTCCTCGCGCGTGCGGAGGGCACCCGCCAGGCCTCCACGAGCCAGGACGCCTGAGCCGCGGCCCAGCCCAAAGCCCGGCACTTTCCGAACCGCACGCCCTTTTTGTTCACGTTTGCCCGCGAAAGTTCCTGCTCGGCACGCCAACACCCAGAACTCCCACTATTGTGCTGAGTTGTGCCTCGCCCATTGGGAGAACTCGAAGACGCGGTCATGACGCGGGTGTGGAAGTGGAACCGCCCGGTGACCGTTCGAGAAGTCCTGGAAGATCTTCAGCAGGAACGGTCCATCGCGTACACCACGGTGATGACCGTTCTGGACAATCTCCATCAGAAGGGCTGGGTACGCCGCGAAGCGGAAGGCCGGGCCTATCGATATGAGGCGGTCTCCACGCGAGCCGCCTACGCCGCCGCCCTGATGAACGACGCCTGGTCACAGAGTGACAACCCCGCCGCCGCGCTGGTCGCCTTCTTCGGCATGATGAGCGAGGAACAGCGCCAGGCCCTGCGGGACGCCGTACGCATCGTCCAGGGCCCGGAAACCCCCGCACCCCCGGAACGCCCCGATACCGGCGGCAGCGTTACGAGCGCCGATACCGGCACGGATACCCGCAGCAGCGATACCGGCACCGATAGCCACAGCGCCGCCGATACCACCGGCACGGATACCGAGGCCGCCCCCCAAACCCAAGGCCGTCAAACCCGAGCCGGCCAAACCCGTGCCGGTCAAACCGGTCGCCCCCAAACCCCTGATACCCCCCGCGAGAACCCCGCCGCCGCACAGGACCCCGACGGGCGATAGCGTCCGCTCATGTCAGCAGAGAGCCACTCCGCCGAGACCCCCTCGGTGGAGAGCCCAGAAGTCACCGCAAAAGCCATCACCGTCCGCCGGGCCCGTACCAGCGATGTCGCGGCGGTGCGTCGTCTCCTTGACGAGTACGTCCGCCGTCGCATCCTGCTCGACAAAGCCACGGTGACGCTTTACGAGGACATCCAGGAGTTCTGGGTCGCGGAACGGGACGACAACGGCGAGGTCGTCGGCTGCGGCGCCCTGCACGTGATGTGGGAAGACCTGGCGGAAGTGCGCACTCTCGCGGTGAAGCCCGGCCTGAAGGGCGCCGGCGTCGGACACCAGTTGCTGGAGAAGTTGCTGCACACCGCACGCTGGCTCGGCGTTCGACGTGTTTTCTGTCTGACCTTCGAAGTGGACTTCTTCGGCAAGCACGGCTTCGTCGAGATCGGCGAGACACCGGTCGACACCGATGTCTACGCGGAGCTGCTGCGTTCCTATGACGAGGGCGTGGCTGAGTTCCTCGGTCTCGAACGAGTGAAACCGAACACCTTGGGCAACAGCCGGATGCTTCTGCATCTGTGATCGTCGGCGATCCTCAAGGTTGCTCAAGCTTCCGGAAGCCGTATTCCGCCCGACAGGCCATGCCCAGGTGCCCTATGTCCGAAACGCGCATGTTTCCGGACGGGAGTGGCCAGTGGGTCTCTCCCGGGGGTTTGTGTTTTTCCAGCAAAAGCGGTTTGCTTTCCGACGTACTGCAGTACTGCATATAACAGGGGGCGGCGAAACGGCGGACGCCGCAGACCCCAGGCCCTCAAGTTATCGATGAAAGGAAATCCGGTGGCACAGAAGGTTCAGGTCCTTCTTGTCGACGACCTCGACGGCGGCGAGGCGGACGAGACCGTGACGTTCGCGCTGGACGGCAAGACGTACGAGATCGATCTCACGACTGCCAATGCGGACAAGCTCCGTGGCGCTCTCGAGCCTTACGTGAAGGGCGGTCGTCGTACCGGAGGCCGCGCTTCGGGTGGACGCGGAAAGGCGCGCGCCGCTTCCGGTGGCAGCCAGGACACCGCGCAGATCCGCGCATGGGCCAAGGAGAACGGCTACGAGGTCAACGACCGCGGCCGTGTTCCGGCGTCCATTCGCGAGGCTTACGAGAAGGCCAACGCCTGATCGGCCCGATCAAGCTGATCGGCCTGATCAAAGGGCAAGGCCTGCGTTATGGACAGGCCGACGGCCGGGCGCACGCGCGCCGCAGCCGAAGGCGGTGGCACTGCGTTGCCACCGTGTCCAGGACCCGCACGAGATCGGGGGCGCCCCCACCGCCCCCGAGGGCCGACAAGGTCGGCAGCGAGGCTTCGACCTCGCCCCCAGGCTCGGGGGGCCGCAGCCACACGGCGGCCCCCTGCGCGGCTCCACAGCGGCCCAGGGCGAGCGGCCGTACGACACCGGGCCCCACCGGCTCGGAATGCCGTACGGCCCCCCAGTCCCCGGGATCGACGGGCCGCTGCACGGCCCCCCAGGCCCCGAGGGAGCCCCGGGCGGATGCCGCGGCCGGACCCGGATCCCCGGCGGCGTGCCGTACGACCACCGGCGCCCCCACCATCTCCGGCGGCCCGTGTCCCGGAGGCACCGGCGCCTCCATGAGGTCGCCCTCGCCGAGCGTTCTCAGATCCAGGGGCAGATCCCCCCATTCCAGCCAGCGCAGCACCCCCGGCACCTCGTCCTCGGCGCCCGCCGCGACGAGCAGCCGCATCCGGTCGCCCCGGACGGCCACCGGGGAGTGCGGGGTCAGATGGCGCAGCGCCGCGCGGCCGGCCTCGGCCGGGACGTCCAGGACGTCGAAGCGCCGGCCCGTGCGCAGGCTCGGCGGGGATCCGGGGAGCGCGGGCACCACCGGCCAGCCCAGTTCGTTCTCGTACCAACGGCGGATCCGATCGCTCGGATCGAGCGGCCGACGGGGGAGAGGGATCGCGGCTCGGTCCGTGGAGAGGCGGGTGGTGGCCGTGGGGCGGGTGCCGACCATGCCAAGTGCAACCGCCGAATGGACGTGCGGGTTACGCTGGGTGCACTGACGGATGCGCAGAGTGTCGAACGAGGGGGCGCGCGGGGGTGTGGGGTGGCGCAAGGTTGTTCGCCCGTAGCGGAGGGAACCGGGGGGCGCGGCATGGAGTGTCAGTCCCAGCGGGTAAGACATCCCTAGTGGGAGGGGGCGACACGCAGGACAGTGGGTCTTACGTTCGCCATCGGCGTACTGATGGTGAGGGTAACCACCTGGCCTGCGGGAACATCGTCTCGCACCATCGGGTTGGAGCAGATGTCGGCGTTAGCGGGGTCAGGAGGCCATCGACGGTGTCGGCAGTTGGAATGAGCGGTCCCCGCTTGCGGGACTAAGCTGCGGAAGGACAGGGAGGGGAAGTTCCCCCCACTGCCTGACCGCTCTGAGGAGCGATTAACGATGTTCGAGAGGTTCACCGACCGCGCGCGGCGGGTTGTCGTCCTGGCTCAGGAAGAAGCCCGGATGCTCAACCACAACTACATCGGCACCGAGCACATCCTCCTGGGCCTGATCCACGAGGGTGAGGGTGTCGCCGCCAAGGCCCTTGAGAGCCTCGGGATTTCGCTCGAGGCGGTCCGCCAGCAGGTGGAGGAGATCATCGGCCAGGGCCAGCAGGCGCCGTCCGGCCACATTCCCTTCACCCCCCGTGCCAAGAAGGTCCTGGAGCTGTCGCTCCGCGAGGCCCTTCAGCTGGGCCACAACTACATCGGCACGGAGCACATCCTGCTCGGCCTGATCCGTGAGGGCGAGGGCGTCGCCGCCCAGGTCCTGGTCAAGCTGGGCGCAGATCTGAACCGGGTGCGGCAGCAGGTGATCCAGCTGCTCTCCGGCTACCAGGGCAAGGAGACCGCCACCGCCGGCGGGCCTGCCGAGGGCACGCCCTCGACGTCCCTGGTCCTCGACCAGTTCGGCCGGAACCTCACCCAGGCCGCTCGTGAGTCCAAGCTCGACCCGGTCATCGGGCGCGAGAAGGAGATCGAGCGGGTCATGCAGGTGCTGTCCCGCCGTACCAAGAACAACCCGGTCCTGATCGGTGAGCCCGGCGTCGGCAAGACCGCCGTCGTGGAGGGCCTCGCCCAGGCCATCGTCAAGGGCGAGGTGCCCGAGACCCTCAAGGACAAGCACCTCTACACCCTGGACCTCGGCGCGCTGGTCGCCGGCTCCCGCTACCGCGGTGACTTCGAGGAGCGCCTGAAGAAGGTGCTCAAGGAGATCCGCACTCGCGGCGACATCATCCTGTTCATCGACGAGCTGCACACGCTGGTCGGTGCGGGTGCCGCCGAGGGCGCCATCGACGCGGCCTCCATCCTGAAGCCGATGCTGGCCCGCGGTGAGCTGCAGACCATCGGTGCGACCACCCTGGACGAGTACCGCAAGCACCTGGAGAAGGACGCGGCCCTGGAGCGCCGCTTCCAGCCGATCCAGGTCGCCGAGCCGTCCCTGCCGCACACGATCGAGATCCTCAAGGGGCTGCGCGACCGGTACGAGGCCCACCACCGGGTCTCCATCACCGACGAGGCGCTGGTCCAGGCCGCCACTCTGGCCGACCGGTACATCTCGGACCGCTTCCTGCCGGACAAGGCGATCGACCTGATCGACGAGGCCGGCTCCCGGATGCGTATCCGCCGGATGACCGCGCCGCCGGACCTGCGCGAGTTCGACGAGAAGATCGCCGGTGTCCGCCGCGACAAGGAGTCCGCGATCGACTCGCAGGACTTCGAGAAGGCCGCCTCCCTGCGCGACAAGGAGAAGCAGCTCCTGGCCGCCAAGGCCAAGCGGGAGAAGGAGTGGAAGGCCGGCGACATGGACGTCGTCGCCGAGGTCGACGGCGAGCTGATCGCCGAGGTGCTGGCCACGGCCACGGGCATCCCGGTCTTCAAGCTCACCGAGGAGGAGTCGTCCCGCCTGCTGCGCATGGAGGACGAGCTCCACAAGCGGGTCATCGGCCAGGACGACGCCGTCAAGGCGCTGTCGAAGGCGATCCGCCGTACGCGCGCCGGTCTGAAGGACCCGAAGCGTCCGGGTGGCTCGTTCATCTTCGCCGGCCCGTCCGGTGTCGGTAAGACCGAGCTTTCCAAGGCGCTCGCCGAGTTCCTCTTCGGTGACGAGGACGCGCTGATCTCCCTCGACATGTCGGAGTTCAGCGAGAAGCACACGGTGTCGCGTCTGTTCGGTTCGCCCCCCGGCTACGTGGGCTACGAAGAGGGCGGCCAGCTGACCGAGAAGGTCCGTCGCAAGCCGTTCTCCGTCGTCCTCTTCGACGAGGTCGAGAAGGCCCACCCGGACATCTTCAACAGCCTGCTGCAGATCCTGGAGGACGGTCGCCTGACCGACTCCCAGGGCCGGGTCGTGGACTTCAAGAACACGGTCATCATCATGACGACCAACCTCGGCACCCGGGACATCTCCAAGGGCTTCAACCTGGGCTTCGCGGCCACGGGTGACACCAAGAGCAACTACGAGCGCATGAAGAACAAGGTCCAGGACGAGCTCAAGCAGCACTTCCGGCCCGAGTTCCTCAACCGCGTCGACGACGTGGTCGTCTTCCCGCAGCTCACGCAGAACGACATCCTCCGGATCGTCGACCTGATGATCAGCAAGGTGGACGAGCGCCTGAAGGACCGGGACATGGGCATCGAGCTCTCCCAGTCCGCCAAGGAGCTGCTGTCCAAGAAGGGCTACGACCCCGTGCTGGGCGCCCGGCCGCTGCGCCGCACGATCCAGCGCGAGATCGAGGACTCCCTGTCGGAGAAGATCCTCTTCGGCGAGCTGCGCCCCGGCCACATCGTGGTCGTGGACACGGAGGGCGAGGGCGAGACCAAGACCTTCACCTTCCGCGGCGAGGAGAAGTCGGCCCTGCCGGACGTCCCGCCGATCGAGCAGGCGGCCGGTCCCTCGGGCGGGCCGAACCTGAGCAAGGAGGCGTAAGCCTCACGGCCGTAAGGCCGACCGAAAGGGACCGGTGCTGAAGCACCGGTCCCTTTCGCATGCCCGGCGCCCGGGCAGCTCCCGCCCCCGCTCCGATGTCACGCCCGGCTGACCGGCGGCATCACCCGCCCGTTGACCTGGATCACCAGCCCGGTGTGATCGCGCAGCGGGGACAGGTCCAGGGGAGCGTCCTCGTCGCACTCGATGCTGAGCCGGGTCAGGGACGGGAACACCCGCGCCAGGTCCCTGGCGGTGCCGCCGTGGTTCACCCCCCGGACCGTCAGCCTGCGGATGGCCGGCAGGGGTTCGAGCTCGCGCGGTCTGCGCGGCAACCGCTCCTCCTCCTTGTTGAGGGGCGGGGGCACGACCTGGCGCGGCAGTCTCAGCGAGCTGATGGAGAAGTCGAGGCTGGTGAGCGCGGGGGCCCGCGAGGCCGCCAGGAGCAGGGCGTACGCGTGGCAGTCGCCGCGCACGATGAGGCTTCTGAGCGCGGGCCACTGCGACAGGTCGTTGATCATCATGGTGGTCTGGCTGGTCACCTGGAGACTCTCGACCGTCGGGTGCCCCGCGGGCAGCGGGATCTCGCTGTCGAGCAGTGTCCCCACCAGCGACAGGCTGGTGAGCTGTTCGAGCCGCCGCAGGGGAGCCAGGTCCGACTTCTGCATCTCGTAGAGCTCCAGGCGCAGCGAGCCGAGCGGCAGCCCTTCGAGCGCGGACAGCGTGCGCACCCGCGGACACCCGCTGAGCGACAGGGACGTCAGCCCGGACAGCTTGCGGACGAACGACAGGTCGTTCAGCAGCGGGTTCTCGCGTATGTCGAGCCTGCGGATGCCGTGTTCCGGCAGGGCCTTCGCCAGGTCCGCGCCGGTGATCGGCATGTTGACGAAGACGCGCCCGATGGGGCCGCAGTACCGCAGCGCGGAGGCCATCGCGGCGTTGACGACGACGACCTCGTCGTCCTCCAGCGGCATGTGGGCGAGGACCTCGCGGGCGTAGTCGTCCGCCGGGTAGCGCGGCCAGGTCGCGGTCAGCACCCTGCGGACCTCGTGCGCGGGGTGCGTGGCGAAGCGGCGCAGCAGGGGCAGGGACGCCGGACCGCCGATGTCGCGGATCATGTGCACGACCGACTGGGCCTCCTCGGCACTCAGCCCTCCGGCCTCGGGCACCAGCGGCAGCACATAGGGGCCCAGGGACGTCAGCTTGGCCGTACTGGTGGCGTCGCGGGGCGGGATCAGCGCGCGGACGCGGTCGGCGATCTGCTCGCGCACCTCCTCGTTCAGCACCACGGCGCTGAGCGCGCAGCGGGCGGCCAGGAGGTGGATGTCGCCGCGGGTGCGGGGATCCTCCGTCTCGTCGCCCTTCTTGATCAGCCCTTCGAC
The DNA here is from genome assembly GCF_049974585.1 of Streptomyces sp. UG1. NCBI lineage: Bacteria > Bacillati > Actinomycetota > Actinomycetes > Kitasatosporales > Streptomycetaceae > Streptomyces > Streptomyces sp. UG1. Next base: position 83,695 of record NZ_JBNGGG010000040.1, read on the forward strand.
GAGCCGGCGGACCTCACCGCGGTGGCAGTGGCCCACGGCCAGCAGCACGATGTCCTGCCACTCCTCGTCGGCCGCATGGCTCAGCAGCTCGCCCAGGCCGTCGCTCTCCTGGAGTTCCTTCGCCGCCAGATAGTCCTGGAAGGTGCGGTGGATGAACTGGATGGCCATCTCGTTGCGTTCCTGGAGCAGACCGCTGCGGTTGAGCAGATGGGTCAGTACGGCCTCGGCGGAGCCCTGCTGCCGCACCTGGGGCATGCCCCGCATGGCGAGGTCGATCTGACGTTGCGCCTGCTTGTGGCTGAACTCGGCGTACCCGCCGCGGGCCAGCCAGGCCGCGATCCGCTGGAGGAGCTGCTGGTGCTCCTCGACCCCGAGGGTGATGCCCTCCGGCGCCCCGACCCGGCGCAGGGTGTCCCGGCTGCCGAGCAGCATGGTGAGCGCCGCGTTGTACAGCGACCAGCGGGTCTCCGGCAGAAAGCCCCTGCGGCGCCGGTGCAGCGCGCAGACCACCGCGGCCAGCAGCGGGGTGCGGGACAGGTTGAGCAGCGTGGGGTTGCGCCCGAGTTCCTGTTCCAGGGCCTGCTGAAGCGCACGCAGGTTCGTGTCCTCGGCGGCGGCCCGGTGGGGGTCGCGGAAGCCCGCGCACTCCAGGCGGGCGGCGGCGTGCCAGGCCTTGGAGAAGGCCAGGATGTCCTCGTCCCGCATGGGCAGCAGCCGCAGTTCCTCGAAGTTCTCCGAGTCGAGCCAGTCGGCGGCCACGGCCAGCGGCCGTACCGTGACCAGGCAGCGGTTGTGCGGATACATCGCCAGCAGGTCGGCGAGGCGGCGCCGCGCCTCCTCCCGGTCCGCCGGCGGTACCTCGTCCATGCCGTCGACCAGCAGCAGCGCCCGGCCGGCCTCCAGGACGCGGCGCGCCCAGCCCTCCGGTGCCTCGTCGATCTGGAGCTCGGCGACGGTGGCCAGTTCCTGCGGCCTGGGGAAGGACATCGCCCGGGCCAGCAGGCTGCGCATGGGGATGACGAAGGGCACCAGGTCGTTCAGCTCGGCGAGTTCGTGATCGAGGGCGCCGCAGGCGGCGTGGGACGCGAGCCACCACACCAGCGTGGTCTTGCCCGCGCCCGCCTCGCCGCGCAGCACGACCCGTGGCCGGTCGGCCAGCAGATCATTGATCCGGCGCGGCGCGGAGACGGCCCTGGACACCGGGGCGTTCTCCCGCCCCGGCGAAACCGACAGGGCCTCCAGGCTCAGATACGCGGTGTCGAGATCCCAGTTGGTCTCGGTGGTGCCCAGTTCGTCGATCCCGAATATCTCGATCTTGCGGTACCGGGACTTCAGGGCACGCGCATAGTGCTGCTCGAACCGCTCGTCGTCAAGGTGATGGCCGGGTACGACGGTCTCCAGCACCGGGGGCACATGGCCCGGCTCGGCTCCCATCACATGGTGCGGGAATCCCGGCGCCTGAAGGACGCGCTGCACGGGGACCGCTTCGACCCGTCGGTGGTCCCGCCCCTCCGGCACCTGGGTCACCACGCCGATCAGTACGGAGCCGGCGAACACCGGGGCGCCGGACAGTCCCGCGAACGGCGACTCGCCGGGCCTGGGAGCGGTGACGGCAGCCCGGTCGAACTCGCACACCAGCATCGTTCTGATCCGCCCCGCCATCGGCAGAACGGTGCCGGTGAGCTGGTCGTACTCCAACTGCTGGTCCGGGCCGAAGCGTTGGACGGCGGGAAACCCGACGACCTGGCAGCCGGGCAGCGGATCGGGCGAGCCGACGACCCCCCACCGCAGCCTGGCGAGCGCCCACTGCTCCGGATCCACCAGCTCCTCGCCGGTGAGCAGGAGAGCCACGTCGCTCTCCTCGTCCTGCCAGACCGCCCGGCTGGGAAGGGGCTGCTCGCTCTCCGGATGGACCGTGCGGATCCATTCCCTGTTCCGCAGTACGTGGGCGCTGGTCAGCACCAGCCGGGGCGACAGCATGACCCCGCTGCCCTGCGATCCGGCCAGCACCACCACGGACCGCTCGACGGCCGAGCGCAGCATCACCGAGGCGAGGGGGTGCCCCGGCCGAACGCGCCGACGCTTCCCTCCGTGTCGTTGCGGATCTTCAGGGGCGCGCCGGCGCGGGCGTCCTGGGCGCGCAACGTGAAGGAGACCTTGTGCGTACGGCTGTCTGCTCTCGTGCCGTCCGCGCCCGCGTCGACGACCCAGGCCCGCACCTTCGCGCCGGCCTTGATCTCCTTGCGTATCTCGACGGTGAACTCCATCTGGATGTCGCCGAGTTCGAAGACGATGTCCTGCCCCGCCGAGCGCCGGGCCGCGGTCAGCAGTTCGTCGCGGATGGTCTGCACGGCGTCCGCGAGCTCGATGCGTGACTCGTCGGCAGCGCTCATGGGGCCTCCCCAGCCGTCGGGCCCCGCACCGCGTCGTGGGGCCGGTACCCGAAAGGTACCGGCCCCGTGACCTTGTGCCGGGTGGATCAGGACAACTGCCCGTCGTAGTCGGGGAGTTTGTACGTCTTCTCGGCGTGGCCGCCGGAGAGGTCGGTGGCGCTGTTGCCGATGTTCGCGATGATCGTGTAGCCCTTGTTCTCGATGTCGACGCGCTGGGCGGTCTTGTACTCGGCGACGTCCTTGAACAGGTCGAGGAAGCCGCGCGCGTACAGCCCCGAGACCTGGTAGCCGACGTGCTTGAGGTTGTAGTCGGTCACCGAGTAGATGATGCCGGGGCGGGCGGTGACGAAGAACAGCGCGACGCCGTGGTCCTGGGCGTACTTGGCGACCTCCAGGACCGGCTCGTTGGCCGGCTGCGGGTAGCTGAAGCCGAAGTCGGTCTCCAGGGTGGTGTTGTCGATGTCGAGGACGATCGCCTGCTTCTCACCCGGCTCGGTGTCGGCGATCCGCTGCTTCAGATAGGGCAGCGCCTGGTCCATCACCGCCTGGCAGTCCCGCTGCCAGGTGTCGTAGTCGACGTCCTCGGCGGCGGCCGTGGTGGCGGTGGAGGTGCTCGTCGCGGTGGCCGGCGTCGCGGCTTCGGCGGGGACCGCGAGGGCCACGAGGGCGACCGCGGAGACGCCGATCACGGCTGTGCGGTGCACCCAGGGGCGGCGAAGCGTCATGTGGGGAGTCCTCTCACGTCACGTGCGCTGTGTTGTTGTCGCGTGCATGTTCGTGGGTGGGGATGGCGTGAGGGGAAAGATAGGGTTACTGGGCGGTAAGTCGCCAGAGGCGTGCGTCCACTGAGTAGCGCCCGTCACATTCCGGGGTCCCTTGATTGCGCTCGGCGGTGACATGCCGCACAGGCGATTTGCCCGTTACTAGCGGGAATAGTGGAAACGCGAGCGCGGGCTAAAACGGACTTTCCGTACGTAAATCGGCCATCTGTTTCGGCGTCGACGCTGGTTCGTCCGTATTGGGTGCCCTGTCAAGATGCACGGAATTTTGCGGGGGAGTACTAGCCGCTGTCGTAGATAGGGGGTTTTGGGGTTCGAGGAGGCGGGGGTTACCAAGGGATGGCCATCCGGCGGCGCCTGCTGTGCCGGGTGGTTTTCTCTGCCGTCGTCCCCGTGAGGTTTCGAATGTCCCCGCGCTTTTCTCTTCGTTCGCCCCGTACGTCCGCGTTCCGCACCCGTGCCGCTGTGCTGGCCGCCGGCCTGGGGGCCTCGGTCGTACTGGGCGCCGGAGGCGCGGTCGCTGCCGAGATGACCTCCGCCACCGGTGTCTCCACCGCCGTACAGGCCCAGGCCGCCGCCAAGAAGGCGCCCGCCAAGAAGGCGCCCGCCAAGAAGGCCGTCTCCTGGGTGAAGCCGGTGAAGAAGTACACGAAGTCCGCCAGCTTCGCGCAGGCCGGTGGCATGTGGCAGTCCACCCACAGCGGGCAGGACTTCGCCGTCCCGAGCGGCACCCAGGTCGTGGCCGCGCACGGCGGCACCGTCGTCAAGGCCGGCGGCAACGGCGCCGGTGACGGTCCCGCGTACGGCAACGCCATCGTCATCAAGCACGGCAACGGGACCTACTCCCAGTACGCCCATCTCTCGCGCATCGACGTGAAGGTCGGCCAGGTCGTCAAGACCGGCCAGAACATAGCCAAGTCCGGCAACACCGGTAACTCCAGCGGCCCGCACCTGCACTTCGAGATCCGCAAGACCGCCAACTACGGCTCCGCGATCGACCCCGTGGCCTTCCTTCGGGGCATGGGCCTGACGATCTGAGTCAGCGAGCCGTCCGGGCGCCCTTGTGCGCCTGGGTGACCAGGTCCGTGGCGACCTCGAGGATGGCCTTGCGCTTCTCCTCGGGGTCGCCTTCGAGGTCCCTCAGTACGAACATCCCGGCGTGCATCGTGAACAGGGCGCTGATGCAGCGCACCTGGTCGACCATGTCGGCGTCCGGGTCGATGATGATGTCGCGCATGCCGAGCATGCGGTTCTTGAACATCTCCCCGATGCTCAGCTCGCGGACCGTGGCCTGGTTCTCCTGCATGAAGCGGAACAGGGGGGCCGCGTAGGTCAGGGCCTCGCTGTAGCGGCGGACGATCTCCTGCTTGGTGTCGAGTGAGTGCGGCTGCCGCCTGCCCCACTCGATCAGGTCGTCGATCGGCTTCGTCAGATCCTCGAAGAGGCTGACGATGATCTCTTCCTTGGTCTTGAAGTGGTAGTACAGCGCCGCCTTCGTGACCTCGAGGCGCTCGGCGATCTCGCGCAGGGAGGTCTTCTCGTACCCCTGCTCGGCGAAGAGTTCGAGGGCCACGTCCTGGATGCGCTGGCGGGTGTCCCCGCGGCGCCGCTGCTTGGTGCCGTCCATGGTGCCACCCATCCTCGTACTCCTCGGCTTTCCAGCAAACTTACTTGACGCCCGGCTAGTTACGCGCCTACCTTCCTTGAGTGTAGACAACTAGCCGGGCGTCAAGTAAGTAGCCGGGGAGTGGGGATCATGGCGGACACCGAAGCAGTCGACAAGGGAGCGGGGGAGCAACCCGTAGAGCAGCCGAAGAGTGTCCGGGTCGTGCTGCTCGCGCTGATGATCACGATGATGCTCGCGATGCTCGACAACATGATCATCGGCACCGCGATGCCGACGATCGTGGGCGAACTCGGCGGGCTGGAACATCTGTCGTGGGTCGTCACGGCGTACACCCTGGCCACCGCGGCCGCCACCCCGCTGTGGGGCAAGCTCGGCGACATGTACGGTCGCAAGGGCGTGTTCATGTCGTCGATCGTGCTGTTCCTGATCGGCTCCGCGCTCAGCGGCATGGCTCAGGACATGGGCCAGCTCATCGCGTTCCGGGCGGTGCAGGGCCTCGGCGCGGGCGGTCTGATGGTCGGCGTCATGGCGATCATCGGCGATCTGATCCCGCCCCGGGAGCGGGGCAAGTACCAGGGCATGATGGCCGGCGTGATGGCGCTGGCGATGATCGGCGGACCGCTGGTCGGCGGCACCATCACCGACCACTGGGGCTGGCGCTGGGCGTTCTACATCAACCTGCCGCTCGGCGTCGTCGCGCTCGCCGCGATCAGTGCCGTGCTGCATCTACCGAAGAAGCGGGCGCAGGCGCGCATCGACTACCTGGGCGCGGCGCTGCTGACCGTGGGCATCACCGCGATCGTGCTGGTGACCACCTGGGGCGGCACGGAGTACGCCTGGACCTCCGCACGGATCATGGAGCTCATCGGCATCGGGGTCGCCGCGCTCGTCGGGTTCGTGTTCTGGCAGACCAGGGCCGCGGAGCCAGTGGTGCCGCTGCACATCTTCCGCAGCCACAACTTCACGCTGATGTCGGTGATCGGCTTCATCACCGGCTTCGTGATGTTCGGCGCGACGCTGTTCCTGCCGCTGTACCAGCAGTCGGTGCAGGGCGCCTCCGCCACCAACTCCGGACTTCTGCTGCTGCCGATGCTCGGCGCGATGCTGGTCACCTCGATGGTCGCCGGGCGGGTGACCACGAACACCGGGCGCTACAAGGTCTTCCCCGTCCTCGGCAGTGCGCTGATGGCCGTCGGGCTGTACCTGCTGTCCACGATGGACACCGGCACGGGCCGCTTCACCTCCGGGGTCTTCATGGCGGTGGTCGGCCTCGGCATGGGCTGTCTGATGCAGATCACCATGCTGGTCGCGCAGAACAGCGTCGAGATGAAGGACATGGGCGTCGCGTCCTCGTCCACCACCCTGTTCCGCACGCTCGGCTCCTCCTTCGGCGTCGCGATCATGGGCGCGCTGTTCAACAACCGGGTCCAGGACGTCATGGCCGAGCGGGCCGGGGCGCTGGGCTCCAGGGTGACCGAGCAGTCGGCGCAACTGGACGCGGCGAGCCTGGCGAAGCTGCCGGACGCGGCGCGGGAGGCCTACCAGCACGCGGTGTCGGCCGGCACACACTCGGCGTTCCTGCTGGGTGCGGTGATCGCCGTGCTGTCGCTGGCGGCGGCGCTGTTCGTCAAGGAGGTGCCGCTCAAGGGGGAGGGGCCGAAGGACGGGGCCGACGCGGACGGCTCGGACGGCACGGACGGCACGGACACGGAGCCGAAGGCGGCGATGGCGGAGGCCGTCTGAGGCCACGACTCGCGACGCTGGGAGAGGCCCTCGGGTGACCGGGGGTCTTTCCCCGTTCACGGGGGCTTTTCCCTGTCCACGGGGGGTCTTTCCCTGCTCAGGGGCATTGTCAGTGCCCCGTGCCACCATCGACGGCATGGACAAAGTGCGGCAGTTGCGGCTGGCCAAGGACGCCATGGACCGGGAGTGGGCCGACCCGGGGCTCGACCTGGCCGCCGTCGCCGCGCACGCCGGGTACTCGCGGTATCACTTCGTGCGGGCCTTCAAGGCGGTGTACGGCGAGACGCCCGGGCAATATCTGACGCACCGGCGGATCGAGCGGGCCGAGGAGTATCTGCGGGCGGCCAATCTGACCGTCACCGAGATATGCCACCTCGTCGGGTTCAGCAGCCTCGGGACGTTCTCGGCGAAGTTCAAGGCGCGCACCGGGCTGTCGCCGAGCGAGTACCGGGACAAGCACGTCGGGCGCGGGGCCGCGCTGATACCCGGGTGCTACGCGATGCTCTGGACCGGGGGCTTCCGGCGGCAGGACAGCAACTCTGAAGAAGCGCGCTGACGGCGCCTCTGCCTAACGTGACGGAAGGAACCGCAAGGCAGAACAGGGAGAGCAGGGGAGAGCAGGGCCATGATCAAAGGGCTGGGCATCACCACCGTCTGGACGTTCGACCAGGCGCGGACCAAGGCGTTCTTCACCGAGAAGATCGGCTTCGAGGTGCGCAACGACCTGTCGATGGGCGACATGAGGTGGGTCACCGTAGGAGCCAAGGGACAGCCGGACGTCGAGCTCGCGCTCATGAGCCTGGACGGCCCGGGTCTGGACCCCGAGTCCTCCGAGGCGCTGAAGAAGCTGGTCGGCAAGGGCGTCATCGGGGCCGGGGCGTTCCACACCGATGACTGCCGGGGTGACTACGAGACCTTCAAGGCGCGCGGGGTGGAGTTCATCCAGGAACCCCAGGAGCGGCCGTACGGCATCGAGGCGATCTTCCGCGATGACAACGGCAACTGGTACTCGCTGACCGAGCGCAGCGCGGAACTCGACTTCGACAAGCCGTTCGAGTGAGCCGTACGCTGCCGGACGCTACGGCAGCATCGGGTAGCTCCCCGTGCTCGTCGGGGCGTGCTCCGGGAGCCACAGGACGGCCACCGCGCCCTCCGACGGCACATGGTCCGGGGCCCCGGCCGGACGCACGTTGCGGAAGGTCAGGCGGGCGCCGAGCACCCGGGCCTGGCCCGCCGCGATCGTCAGGCCGAGGCCGTGCCCGTGGCCCGCGCGGTCGCTGCTGCCCGTGCGGAACCGGCTGGGCCCGTCGGCGAGCAGCTCCTGCGGGAACCCGGGGCCGTGGTCGCGGACCCGGATGACCCGGCCCTCGACCGTGACCTGGATCGGCGGCCTGCCGTGCCGTGCCGCGTTGGCCAGCAGATTGAACAGCACCCGCTCCAGGCGCCGCGGGTCGGTCGTGACCTCCGACTCATGCACGACCCGGACCTCGATGCCGGGATCCTTCGCCGCGACCCGCCGGCCGACGAACTCCCCCAGCAGGATGTCCTGCAGTTCGGCCCGCTCCGAGGCGCCGTCCAGCCGGGCCACCTCCAGGACGTCCTCGACGAGCGTGCGCATGGCCTTCGCCCGGTCCAGGACCAGTTCGGTGGGCCGCCCGGGCGGCAGCAGCTCGGCCGCCGTCAGCAGTCCGGTCACCGGGGTGCGCAACTCGTGCGCGATGTCCGCGGTGACCCGGCGCTCCGCGTCCAGCCGCTGCTGGAGCGCGTCCGCCATGGCGTCCACCGCGCTCGCGAGGTCGTCGGTCTCGTCCCGGACGACACCCCCGATCGCGTCCCGCACCCGCACGTCCGGCTCGCCGCCGGCGACCTGGTTCGCCGCGGCCGCCGCCTTGCGCAGCCGGCGCGAGAGCTGCCCGCCGATGAGCACACCGAGCGCGCTGCCGCCCAGCACCACCGCGATGGACCCGATGATCATGGCCTGGTCGAGGCGGTTGAGGATGTGCTCACTGCGGTCGGTCCAGCCGGTGCGCAGCGACAGCACATGCCCGTCGTTCAGCGGCACGGCCGCCCAGATGTCGGGCGCGCCGCTCGGCGAGTCGGTGACATAGGTGGCCCGCCGGCCCTCCTCGACCTTCGTCCGCAGCGCCGCCGGCAGCTCCGGGTCGTCGATCGCGAGGTTGGGGAAGTTAAGCCGCTTGGACTGCTCATAGCTGCGCTGGGCGATCTGGATGCGCTCGTCCGCGAGGTCGCGCGCGCTGTCCAGCATCGAGACCCGGGCCTGGTTGTGCACCACCAGGCTCAGCACGATCGCCACGAGCGCGCCGACCAAGGCGATCGCCGCGCTCAGCTTCCAGCGCAGCCCCGTGCGTATGGCGATACGGCCGCCGATGCGCGGGCGCACCCGGCCACCGACGAGCGAACCCATGTGGACACCCGCCTTCTGCCCCGCGGCGATCTCCGCCGGTTCCGTGAGGCCGACCCGCCCCGCGCCGGAGGGAGCCGGACGTCTGAACATCCCCCGCATGCCGGCCCCGCTCAGGCCTTCAGCTTGTAGCCGAAGCCACGGACCGTCTCGATCCGGTCCTGGCCGATCTTCTGCCGCAGCCGCTGCACATGGACGTCGACGACCCGGGTGTCCCCGCCCCAGCCGTAGTCCCACACCCGCTCCAGCAGCTTGTCCCGCGACAGCACCGTGCCCGGCGCCGACGAGAACTCCAGCAGCAGCCGCATCTCGGTCGGCGTGAGCGCGACGGGCTGCCCGGCCCGGCGCACCTCCATGCCCTCGGTGTCGACCTCCAGGTCGCCGAAGGCCAGCAGACTCCCGGCGGCGCCGTCGCCGGCCTCCTCCGCCCGGTCGGCGCGGCCCGCGTGTCCGAAGCGGCGCAGCACCGCCCGGATCCGAGCGACCAGCACGGCACCGTCGAACGGCTTGGTCACGTAGTCGTCCGCGCCCGCCTCCAGGCCCAGCACCACGTCGATCGAGTCGGCGCGCGCCGACAGCATGATCACCGGCACGGTCGACTCGTCGCGGATACGGCGGCACAGGCTGACTCCGTCGAGGCCGGGCACCATGACGTCCAGCAGTGCGATGTCGGGACGGTTCGCCCGGAACGCCTCCAGGCCGGACAGCCCGTCGGGCATGGCGGTGACCGCGAAGCCGTCCCGCTCCAGGGCGAGCTGGGTGGCCTCGCGGATGACGTCGTCGTCCTCGACGAACAGGACGTGGGTCTGGTCTGCCATCCCGGTGCTCTCAGTCCTCGTGTTCTGCTGGGGGTGCGTCGGATGCTGCTCGGCCGCGCACGACATGTCCACTTGAGGGACGCGCGGAGCGGCCGATGCGTTCACGGCCGGCCGTCGGCCCTCAGTTGTCGGGCGACGCCGTCCCGCCGTCGCCGAGGTCGCCGTAGTCGGTGCGGGTGTCGTCCCTGAGGACGAAGCGGTCGGAGACCCACTGGTACGAGATCACGTCCTCGCTGGACGGGTTCGACAGCGCGTCGTCCTGGGCGTACACCTGCTTGGTCACCACAAGGTAGCCGCGATCGATCTCGGCGTAGACCGGGGGCTCCTCGGAGCTGAACACATTGCGGTACGAGCCGTCCTGCTCGCGGTAGACGTACGAGGCCACACCGACCCCGTCGCCGCAGGACAGCACGTTGACCACGATGTCCTCCGCGGGCGCGCCGGTCAGGTCGCCGTACGACACGTCGATGGGGTAGTCGTCGGACACGCACGGCGTCAGCTCGCGCTTGACCTGCGCCGAGACCGAAGGGTCCGTCTTGACCAGATGCGCGGCCTCCTTGCGGTCCGGGACGGCGGACGGCGTGGGCGTGGCCGACGGCGACGACACGGCCGACGGCGAGACGGTCGAGCCGCCCGCCATGTCGGCGCGGGCCGGGCCCTCGTCGCGGGTGCCGGTGCCGCCGGTCGCGCAGGCGGAGGCGAAAAGGGCGAGGGCGACGACCACGACCACCGCCGTGAACGCCGCCTGAAAGGTGCCGCCGTACGGGTTCCCGGGGCCGGTGTCCGTGCCCCTGTCACCCGTGTCCGTGTGCCCGGTGCCGCCCGTCGTCGTGCCTAGGCCGCGCAACGCTCCCGCTCCTCACGCTCCAGCGCGCGTGCGTCCAGATCGCGGCTCTCCAGCTCCTCGCGGAGCCGGGCGAGCGCCCGGTGCAGCGTGCTCTTGACCGTTCCGGCCGACATGCCGAGGGCCGCGGCCGTCTCCTCCGTGGACATCTGCTCCCAGTGTCGCAGCACCACGACGCTGCGCTGCTTGGGAGCCAGCACCTTCATGATGTCCATCAGCAGGGCGCGGTCCGCGTGCTGCTCGGTGGCGTCGTCGACCGAGGCGTCCGGAAGCTGCTCGGTGGGCACTTCCTCCAGCTTGCGCGCCCGCCACCACTCGGTCCGCGTGTTGATCATCACGCGGCGCAGGTAGGCGTCCGCGAGCCGCTTGTCCGCTATGCCGTCCCAGCGGTGGTACGTCCGCACCAGCGCGGTCTGGAGCAGGTCCTGGGCGTCGACCGGGTCCGGGACCAGCCGGCGGGCACTGCGCAGCAGCGCGTCCTGCCGGGTGCGGACGTACTCCTCGAACTCGAGCACCTCTCCCTGCGCCATGTTGACCGCCTCCAGATTCCCCGTGCCCGACCGGTCTGTTCGCCGTCGGATTCGCTGCCTGTGCTTCGTAGTCGTCCCCGCCTGTCGGGTACGGAAATGAAGCTACGGAGGCGTTGTCACGGCGCTGTCCGAAGCAGCCTGCGGCTAGCGCTCGGCTGTCCGTCGGTTGTGTAACGGAATCAGGAAAAGGACAAAACGACTGGAGAGTTGATGCAGCTATGTGGCGGTATGTCCAAGTCTCGGCAGTGTGGCGGCTGTGAAGTGTGTGTTGCGAGGGCCGTGTCCCTGTGAACTGCCGATGTGTCAGATCGGCCGATGCGGGTCGGATCGGCGATGTGCCTCAGCTCAGCGGCAGCCGGTACATCCCGCCCGGCAGCGGCTCCACCAGCCCGTCCGACACCAGACCGTCCAGGGCGCGGGCGCGCTGCACCGGCTCGTGCCACACCCGGTCCAGCACCGCCTGCGGAACGGGCGCATGCGCGTCGCGCAGCACGGCGAGCAGCTTGCCGCGCACCTGACGGTCGGTCCCGGCGTACGTCTGGCCGCGGCGCGGCGGGCCGTCGTGCGCCGGCTTGCCCGCGAGCCGCCAGGCGCACTGCGCCGCGATCGGGCAGCGGTGGCAGGACTCGTTCTTCGCGGTGCACACCAGAGCGCCCAGCTCCATCGAGGCCGCGGCCCAGCGGGCGGCGGTGCGCTCGTCCTGAGGGAGCAGCGCGCGGGCGAGCTTGCGCTCGGCGGCGGTGGTGGCGTTCGGCGGGTACTGCACGCCGGTGACGGCGCGGGCGAAGACACGGCGGACGTTGGTGTCCAGGACGGCGTGCCGCTGGCCGTACGCGAACGACGCCACGGCGGCCGCCGTGTACTCGCCGATGCCGGGCAGCGCGAGGAGCTGGGCGTGGTCGGTCGGTACGTCGCCGCCGTGCCGTTCCGCTATGGCGACGGCGGCGCCGTGCAGCCGCAGCGCGCGGCGTGGATAGCCGAGCCGGCCCCAGGCGCGGACGGCCTCGCCGGGGGCCTCCTTCGCGAGGTCGGCGGGGCGGGGCCAGCGGGACAGCCACTGCTGGTAGACCGGCAGCACGCGGTTGACCGGCGTCTGCTGCAGCATGAACTCACTGACCATCACCCCCCAGGGGCCGGCCTCGGGGCGCCGCCAGGGGAGGTCGCGGGCGTTGTCGTCGAACCAGTCGATGACAGGGCTGTGCAGCGGCCGGCCGAGGGGGCCGTCGGGGCCGTCGGGGTTGGCTTCGGCGTGGGGGTGCGGGGGCTTCGTGGGCGCAGTCATGGCTTTCCGATCCTGCCATGCTGGGGGCGGCGCGGTGGGTAGGCGGCGGTGGTGGTGCGTCTGTGGCTGCGGCTGATGCCCTCGTCCTCGAACACAGGACGGACTCGGCGCGGCATCCGCCGGCTGCTCGCCGAGCAGGAGCCGGACGGCTGATGCTCGCGGTCGAGGGCCTCGCCCACGACCCGCGCACTCGGGACGTACCTGACGATCGGCAGCAGTCGCACCCCGGCCCCCGCTTGTAGCGTCGTGCGGATGGAACGTCCTCGCATATGGCGGGCCTGTCTGCTGTGGGCCGCCCTCGTGTCGCCGGCGCTCACGGCCGACCGGCTCGGCATGAACGAGCCGCGTGCCGCGTGGCGGCAGTTGGCCGGCCTCGTCCTGATCGCCACCGCGGTCGCCCTGGCCCGGCGACACCCCCTGCCCGCCTTCGCGCTGACGGCGGCACTGAGCCTCGCCGCCGCCCCCGCCCTGTTCAGTGTCTCCTACGGCCCGGCGCTCGGCGTCTTCGCGCTGCTGCTCGGGCTGCGCGCGGCGCGGGTGCGGTACGCGGTGGCCGTCTTCGCCGGCGTCGGCTGTCTCGGTGCGGCGAGGATCGCGCTGTTCGGGGTCGATCCGGCGCCGGAGTGCGTGGTGCTGACCGGCACGCTGCTGTTCGGCTGTGTCTTCCCGTGGCTCGGCGGCCGTTACTGGCGCCAGAGCCGTCGGCTCACCGAGGCCGGCTGGAGCAGGGCCGCGCGCCTGGAGGGCGAGCGGGGCATCGCCGAGGAGCGGGCGCGGCTGCGCGAACGGGCCCGGATCGCGCAGGACATGCACGACTCCCTCGGCCACGAGCTGAGCCTGATCGCGCTGCGCGCCGGCGCCCTCCAGGTCGCCCCCGACCTCCCCGACCACCACCGCACCGCCGTCGCCGACCTGCGCGCGGCCGCCGCCGACGCCACCGACCGGCTGCACCGCATCATCGGCGTCCTGCGCGAGGAGGACGAGCCGCTGGCCCTCACCCCGCCGGGAGAGACCATCGGGCAACTCATCGCCCGAGCCGCCGAGTCGGGACTGCCGGTGCGCTGGGGACGCCTCCGGGCGGCGTCGCCGAGCACGTCCTGTACCGGGTGGTCCGCGAGGCACTGACCAACGCGGCCCGGCACGCACCGGGGGGCCGGGTCAAGGTGGCGGTGGTGAGGGAGGCGGATGGGGCGGCGGTCACGGTGACCAGTGGTGGTGGGGCGGGTGCGGTGGTGGGGGCGGAGGCGGATGGGGCGGCGGGCACGGTGGCCGGTGGTGAGCCGGGCGCGGTGGTGGCGGAGGTGGACGGGACGGTCGCCAAGGTGACTAATGGTGGCGGTCGGAGCCCGGCGGTGGGGGAGGCGAATTGGGCGGCGGGCGAGGTGGCCCGTGGTGATGGGCCGGGCGCGGTGGTGAGGGAGGTGGACGGGGCGATTGCCGCGGTGACTGGTGGTGGCGCGCGGGGTGCGGTGGTGGGGGAGGCGGACGGAACGGCGGCCGCGGGCCCGGCGGTGGGGACGACGGCCGCGGTGGCCAGTGACGGCGGGCCGGGTGTCGCAGTGGCCGACCGGATGACCGCGCCCTCCGGCGGCACCGGGCTGCAAGCCCTCCGCGCCGCCGTGACCGCCGTCGGCGGCGACTTCGAGGCCGGTCCCTACGGTGACGGCTTCCGCGTCCGGGCGTACGTCCCCGAACAGCCCCGCACGCCCAGCGCGCCGTCGGCCCCGCACACCCCCTTCACCCACGCCCGCCGCAGGGTCGCCCTCGCCCTCGTGGCCGCCGTCGGCGCGGGCGTCGTGCTCGTCGGCGGGGCGTTCACCTGGTACGCGTACACCGAGACCCACTCGGTGCTGCCGCCCGCCGCGTACGCCGAACTGCGCCTGGGCGCCTCGGCGGACGACATCGCCCAGGTCCTGCCGGACCGCGCCGTGCGCGACGCGCCCGTGGATCGCGCGCCCGGCCCGCCCCCGAAGGGCAGCGCCTGCCGCTACTACCGCGCGAGCGGCGAACTCCTCGTCTCCGTCGACCACTTCCGGCTCTGCTTCGACGACGCGGGACGACTCGTCGCCAAGGACGTGATCCCCAGGGTCGGGCTCTCCCAAGACACTTCCGCTGACAAGGAGTTCGCACCGTGATCCGCGTACTGCTGGCCGACGACGAGGCGATGGTGCGGGCCGGCGTGCGCGCCATCCTGACGAGCGGGGGTGAGATCGACGTCGTCGCGGAGGCCGCTGACGGACGCGCGGCCGTCGAACTGACGCGGGCCCACCGCCCCGACGTCGCCCTGCTGGACATCCGTATGCCCCGCCTGGACGGGCTGGCCGCCGCGGAGGAGATCGTACGGACCGCCCCCGGCACGGCCGTCGCGATGCTCACCACCTTCTCCGAACAGGCTTACGTGGCCCGCGCGCTCGGCGGTGGCGCCACCGGCTTCCTGCTGAAGTCGGGGGACCCGTACGAACTCATCGCCGGCGTACGGGCGGTGGCGGGCGGCGCGGCCTTCCTGTCGCCGAAGGTGGCCCGGTACGTCATCGACGGCCTCGGCGGCAGCGACGGACGCCTCGGTCGCGAGGCCGCCGCACGCGCGCGCGTGGCCGAACTCAGCCCGCGCGAGCGCGAGGTGCTCGGGCTCGTCGGCGCGGGCCTGTCCAACCCGGAGATCGCCGCCCGCCTGCACCTCGTCGAGGGCACCGTGAAGGCGTATGTGAGCGCGACGCTCGACCGGCTGGGCGTGCGCAACCGCGTACAGGCGGCGATCGTGGCGTACGAGGCGGGGCTGGTGGCGTCATGAGGCCCGGCGCATGTCGTACGACGCCGGGACGCGCTCCGGCCCCGGCCCCGTGAACCACCGCACGGCCGATGCCGACGAGGCCCGCATCGCCTCCGCGAGCCGGACCGCCGGACGAGTGCCCAGCCGCACGGCCACCACCGCGACGACGGCACCGAGGAGCAGCCCCGCCGCGACGTCACGCGGATAGTGCACCCCGACGAACACCCGCGAGAAGGCCATCAGGAGCGCGAGCGGCACCGTCAGCCGCAGCAGCGCGCGCCTGGTCAGGGCCAGGGCGACCGCCGCGGCGCCCGCGATGGTGGCGTGGTTGCTGGGGAAGGACCAGTCGCCGGGCGGCGGACAGGCGGCGAGGGAGGGAACGGCGCCGGCCACCGCCCGGCACGGACGTTCTTCCGTGACGCCGGACTTGAGCCCCTCACTGCAGACATACGCGACAGCCGTGGCCACAGGTGCAAGGGCCGCTATCGCGAACGCCCGGGGTGTGTCGCGCCGGGCCCGCCACCAGGCGGCCACGAACAGCGCGGCGAACAGCAGCAGTCCGGCCTCCGTCCATATCTCGGCCGTGTGCTGTACCCACATTGGAGTGTGCCGGGCGAAGCCGGTGATGTCGCGGTAGCGCTCCGCGTCCTCGAAGTCCATGGTCACGGACCGTAGGCGGGGCGCCGATACCGTCACACCCCGCGATCGACAGGTGTCACCCCTGACGGAAGACAGGGGGCGTGCGGCGGACGACGGGCGCCTGCCGGGATGATGATCCGGAAAAGTTGTCGTCCTGAGCGGCGGGTGGCGCAGGTTGACGCGCGGATCTCTCGTACAGTTTGCGCCGTGGGATCTCTGCGCAATCCGGTCGGGCCGCTTCCCTCCTCCATCTACTGGCGACGGAGGGCCGTACTGCTGTCCGTGGTCGCCCTGTTGGCACTGCTGCTCACCTGGCTGCTCACCTCGGGCGACGGAGGCGGCAAGAACAACGCGGGCGGATCCGACGGCAAGAATCCCGCACCCTCCACGATCACACCGGGTCCCTCGGGCTCCGGGCCGGCGATCAGCCAAGCGCCGGGCGGGCGCGACGAGTCGACGCCCGGCTCGGGCTCGGGCGGTTCGGGGTCCGGTGACGGTGGCGGGTCCGGGGACGGTACGACCACCGGGGGCTCCGGCGGGTCCGCGGGCGGCGGCTCGGGCAGCGGCGTTGGTGTGGACGACACGGTCGGTTCGGACTCCACGCTGCCCGACTGCGTCTCGGGCCAGATGAAGTTGACGGTACGCAGCCGCGACAACGCGTACGAGCCCGGCGAGACGCCCGCCCTGCTGCTGACGGCGACGAACACCTCCACCTACGACTGCAAGGTCGATCTCGGCCCGAAGAACGCGGTGGTGACGATCACTCAGGCGGGCTCCGAGGACGACCTGTGGTCCTCCGCCGACTGCCCCGAGGTCTCCGGCAGCCTGCGGTTCCGGGTGCCCGCCGGTTCGAGCATCACCTACACCGTGAAGTGGGACCGCAGGGCGAGCGCCCCGCAGTGCGCGACGCCCGCCGCCGGGTCGGCCGGGCCGGGGACGTATCTGGTGGAGGCCAAGACGCCCGGGTTCGGCACGGCGCAGACGTCGTTCGTGCTGGAGAACGACTGAGCGCTCCGCCGGGAAGCGCCGCGATGACAGCCCCGCCGCCCCTTCAGCCCTACTAGACGTACCGCTCCAGGATCGAGCTCTCCGCCAGCCGCGACAGCCCCTCGCGCACGCTGCGCGCCCGGGCCTCGCCGACCCCGTCCACCGTCTGCAGGTCGTCCACGCTGGCGGCCAGCAGCTTCTGCAGACCGCCGAAGTGCTCCACCAGGCGGTCGATGATCGCGCCGGGCAGCCGCGGGACCTTCGCCAGCAGCCGGAAGCCGCGCGGGGACACCGCCGAGTCCAGTGCCTCGGGGGAGCCGGTGTAGCCCAGCGCCCGTGCCACCGTGGGCAGTTCGAGCAGCTCGGCGTGGGTGAGGGCGTCCAGCTCGTACAGCGCCTCGTCGACGGTGCGGGAGCGCTTGGCCGTCGGCTCGGGGACGTAGTCGCGCACCACCAGCTCGCGCTCGGGCTCCACGCCCGCGATCAACTCGTCCAACTGGAGGGCCAGAAGGCGGCCGTCGGTGCCCAGCTCCACCACGTACTCGGCGATCTCGGTCGCGATGCGCCGGACCATCTCCAGGCGCTGCGCCACCGCCGAGACGTCGCGGACCGTCACCAGGTCCTCGATCTCCAGCGCTGACAACGTTCCCGCGACCTCGTCCAGGCGGAGCTTGTAGCGCTCCAGGGTGGCCAGGGCCTGGTTGGCGCGGGAGAGGATCGCCGCCGAGTCCTCCAGGACGCGGCGGTGCCCGTCCACGTACAGGGCGATGAGCCGCATCGACTGGGAGACCGAGACGACCGGGAAGCCGACCTGCTTGCTGACCCGGTCCGCCGTACGGTGCCGGGTGCCGGTCTCCTCGGTGGGGATCGTCGGGTCCGGGACGAGCTGGACGCCCGCGCGCAGGATCTTCGACATGTCGGACGACAGCACGATGCCGCCGTCGAGCTTGCACAGCTCGCGCAGCCGCGTCGCCGTGAACTCGACATCCAGGACAAATCCGCCCGTGCACATCGCCTCGACGGTCTTGTCGGAGCCGAGCACGATCAGTCCGCCGGTATTGCCGCGGAGGATCCGCTCCAGGCCGTCGCGCAGGGCCGTGCCGGGTGCCACGGCGCTCAGTGAGGCGCGCATCAGGCCATCGGCACCGGAGCTCCCACCGGACTTTCCGGGAGCTGCTGCCCGGTCGTTGGCTGCCACTGCACTCCTCCGGTCGCAGGTTCTGGGGCGCTCCCGTTTCGCACATTCGGTTCGTACGGACGGGCGAGACCAGGGCAAAGTCTACCGGCGGTCCTCGTCGTCCCGTGGGGCCTCTCGCCGACGCGAGCGCGGAAGGACCCGGAGCGCGTCCCCCATGTCGGCCACTTCCAGCACCTTCATGCCGGGAGGGATCTTGCCCGGGTCGCCCGGTACGAGGGCGTGGGTGAAGCCCAGCCGGTGGGCTTCGGCCAGCCTGCGCTGCACGCCCGTGACCCGTCTGACCTCGCCCGCGAGGCCGACCTCGCCGATCGCGACGAGGTTCTTGGGGAGAGGTGTGTCACTCGCGGCGGAGGCCAGCGCGAGGGCGACGGCGAGGTCGGCGGCGGGCTCCGACAGCTTCACCCCGCCGACCGTCGCGGAGTAGATGTCCCGCTTGCCGAGCGCGCTGATCCGGCCGCGCTGCTCGAGGACGGCCAGCATCATCGAGACCCGGGAGGTCTCCAGACCGGACGTGGTGCGGCGGGGGGAGGGGATCTGCGAGTCGACGGTGAGCGCCTGGACCTCGGCGACCAGGGGGCGGCGGCCCTCCAGGGTGACCGTCAGACAGGTGCCGGGGACCGGTTCGTCACGGCGGGTCAGGAAAAGTCCGCTTGGGTCGGCGAGGCCCGTGATGCCCTCGTCGTGCAGTTCGAAGCAGCCGACCTCGTCCGTCGCTCCGTAGCGGTTCTTGACGCCGCGCACCAGGCGCAGGCGCGCGTGCCGGTCGCCCTCGAAGTGGAGGACCACGTCCACGAGGTGCTCCAGGAGGCGGGGTCCGGCGATGGCCCCGTCCTTGGTGACGTGTCCCACAAGGAGCGTGGACATCCCGCGCTCCTTGGAGGCCCGGATCAGCGCGCCGGCCACCTCGCGGACCTGGGCCATGCCGCCTGGCGCGCCGTCGATCTCGGGGGAGGCCACGGTCTGCACGGAGTCGAGGATGAGCAGCGAGGGCTTCACCGCGTCCAAGTGGCCCAGCACCGCGGCCAGATCGGTCTCGGCCGCGAGATACAGATGGTCGTCGAGGGCACCGATGCGGTCGGCGCGCAGCCGCACCTGGCTCGCCGACTCCTCGCCGGTGACATACAGCGTGCGGTGCTCGTCGCTCGCCGCCTTGGCCGCCACGTCCAGCAGCAGCGTGGACTTGCCGACGCCCGGCTCGCCCGCGAGGAGCACGACGGCGCCGGGCACCAGACCCCCGCCGAGCACCCGGTCCAGTTCGGCGACCCCGGTGGAGCGCGCGGTCGCCTGCCGCCCGTCGACCTGCCCGATGGGCAGCGCAGAGCTCGTCACCCGCCCCGGCGCGGTCGTACGGACCGCAGGCGCGCCGTACTCCTCGACCGTCCCCCACGCCTGGCACTCGGGGCAGCGGCCGAGCCACTTGGCCGTCTGCCAGCCGCACTCGGTGCAGCGGTAGGACGGGCGGTCCTTCGTGGTCTTGGTACGGGCAGCCATGTGAGGAACCGTAGCCGAGACCACTGACAACCCGGGCTCGTCATGGACGAGCCACGGAATCCCGCGTTCCTGTCCCCCATTGAGGGATCGTTTCACCCGTATGGATTAAAACAGCTCAAGCAGGCAGAAGGCGCCGCCGCGAGCCGCCTACGGTCCACCAATGATGAGCAGCACTCCCCAGACCTCGACCCGCACCGCCGGCGCGCATCGGGCGCACCGGGAGGCGCGTGATCGTGCGGCGGCGCGTACGTTGGCGCAGCGGCCGCCCGCGCGCTACGAACCTTATCTGGACGGGCTGTTCACCTACTGCCTGTCCGTCCTGTGCGACCACGACGCCGCGACCGCCGCCCTCGGCGACGTCCTCGCCCTCGCCGAGCGACGCGGACAGCGCGTCCCTCAGGCCGCCGCGGACCGCCGGCCCTGGCTGTACGCGCTGGCCCGCTGGGCGTGTCTGCGCAAGCTGGCCGAGGCCAAGCAGAAACGTCAGGGCAGCCATGCGGCGCGGTCCGGCGCGCAGCGGCCGACGGGGGAGCGGGCCGCCGGGACGGAAGCCGACGCGGTCCAGGAGCAGCGGCGCCGCGAACTCGCCCTGCTCGCCTGGCCGGAGGCCGCCGGCACCACCCCGGAGCAGCGCGAGGCCCTCGAACTCGCCGTGCGCCACCACCTCGCCGCGCACGAGGTCGCCGCCGTCCTCGGCCTGGACCTGGCCACCGCCCGCGAACTGCTCGCCTCCGCCGCCTGCGAGGTCGAGCGCACCCGCGCGGCCCTGGCCGTCGTCGAGATCGGCGCCTGCCCGAGCGTCGCCCGCCTCACCGGCGACAACCAGCTCGTGCTCGGCACGGCCCTGCGCCGCGAACTGGTCCGGCACGTCGACGACTGCCCGCGCTGCCGCCGCACCGCCGAGCGCGCGATCCCCGGCCGGTGGCCCGGCGCGGCCGTCACCCCCGCCGAACTGCCCATCCTTCAGGCGCCCCGCGCGGCCCTGCACATGGCCCTCGCGCACCAGCCACGCGCGCGTGGCGGCGCCGTGCCGCGCTTCGACAGGCGTGGCTTTCCGATGGACCCGAAGGATCGTGCCGCCCGCAGGGACCGGCTACGCGCGCGTGCCGTCACGACGACCGTCGTCGCCACCGTCGTCGCCGCCCCGGTCCTCGCCCTGTGGGCCGCCTACCGGTCCACCCCGACCGCCGACGGCGCCGACGGCGGCACCGCCAGCGCGAGCGAGGCACACGGCCCCGGAGCCCTCGACGGCGAGGCCGCCGACGGCGGGTACGAGAACACCGGCAACGCCGGCACCCGGCCCGGCGGCCACTTCGGCGAGGAGCACGGGACGGACGTCCTGGTGGAGGTCGTCAGCGTCAGCGGCGCGCGCGGGGCGGGCGCCGGGCAGCTCGACGTCGCGGCCGACAGCAGCGGCGACACCACCCTCATCACCCTCACGGCGACGGGACGCACGCCGGTGCGCTGGTCGGCGAGCACCGGGGCGCACTGGCTCTATCTGAGCCGGTCGGCGGGAACGCTGGCGCCCGGCGAGTCGTTGACGATCAAGGTGTACGTCGATCAGTTGCGCGAGCCCTCCGGCCACTGGAGCGCGCGCGTGGCGATCGCACCGGCCGGCGCCGTCGTCTCCATCGAGGGCTACGGCACCGCCCCGAGCCCCTCCGACCCGGCTCCCCGCCCCACCGAGCCGACGACCCCCGCAACCCCCGCAGACCCGCCGCCCTCGTCCTCCGGACCCGACCCGACCCCGACGACACCGCCCCCGTCCGACCCGGCCCCGACCGACCCCACCCCCAGCGAGCCCACAACGAGCGAGCCACCGCCTTCGTCGCCCGAGCCGTCATCACCCGACCCGCCCGACCCGACGAACTCGACACCACCACCCAGCGGAAGCGGTGAGCCGAGCCCGTCGGGGTCGTAGGGCTGAGCGCCGCTCAGTCGACAGGATCCGCCGGATGCGGTGCCAGCAGGGGCAGGTGCGACGCCAGGCGCTCCTCGCACAGCTCGACCAGGCGGTCGTAGCCCGCCTTGCCCATCAGTTCCGTCAGCTCCGCCCGGTAGGACACGTACACCGGATCGCCCGCGCCGTGCGCCGAGGTCGCCGAGGTGCACCACCAGTGCAGGTCGTGGCCGCCCGGTCCCCAGCCGCGGCGGTCGTACTCGCCGATCGACACCTGGAGCACACGGGTGTCGTCGGGCCGCTCGATCCAGTCGTACGTCCGCCGGATCGGAAGCTGCCAGCAGACGTCCGGCTTGGTCTCCAGCGGCTCGCGGCCCTCCTTCAGGGCCAGGATGTGCAGCGAGCAGCCCGCGCCGCCCGGGAAGCCGGGCCGGTTCTGGAAGATGCAGGAGCCCTGGAAGGGACGGGTCTGCCGGTCGCCGTCCTCGTCCTCCGAGATCCAGCCGTGCTCCATGCCCTCGTCGTGGTGCTGCCAGATCTCCGGCGTGAGCCTCGCCACATGCTCGGCGACCCGCTTCTCGTCGTCCTCGTCGGAGAAGTGCGCGCCCAGCGTGCAGCAGCCGTCGTCCGCGCGGCCCGCCTGGATGCCCTGGCAGCCGCTGCCGAAGATGCAGTTCCAACGGGAGGTCAGCCATGTCAGATCGCAGCGGAAGACCTGCTCGTCGTCCGCCGGATCAGGGAACTCCACCCATGCGCGGGCGAAGTCGAGCCCCTTCTCGTCCGGTTCCATGGAGCCCTTCTTGGACTTCTTCGACTTCTTCGACGTCATGGCTGACTCTGCCTGCGAAGAACCCTTGCCGGATTTGGCCGCCTTGTCGTTCTTCGCCTTTTTCGTCTTTGGCACGGGACCAGGGTACGGCGTCGGTACCTGCGACTTCGAGGACGGAGGGGACGGAGGATCGACCGGGTGGCAGTAGCGTTCCGTACATGAGACTCGGTGTCCTCGACGTGGGATCGAACACGGTGCATCTGCTGGTGGTGGATGCACACCCTGGCGCGCGCCCGCTGCCCGCGCACTCGCACAAGGCGGAGCTGCGCCTTGCCCAGCTTCTCGACGACAGCGGGGCCATCGGTCCCGAGGGCGTCGACAGGCTGATAGGTGTCGTCCTGGAGGCGCTGCAGGCCGCCGAGGACAAGGGCGTCGAGGAAGTGCTGCCGTTCGCGACGTCCGCGGTGCGCGAGGCCAGCAACGCCGATGACGTGCTGGCCCGGGTGAAGGGCGAGACCGGCGTCGAGCTGCAGGTGCTCACCGGCGAGGACGAGGCGCGGCTGACCTTCCTGGCCGCCCGGCGGTGGTTCGGATGGTCGGCCGGGAAGCTGCTGGTGCTGGACATCGGGGGCGGGTCCCTGGAGATCGCGTACGGCATCGACGAGGAGCCGGACGCCGCGGTGTCGCTGCCGCTGGGCGCGGGACGGCTGACGGCCGCGTGGCTGCCCGGGGATCCGCCGGCGGCCGAGGACATCAGGGCACTACGGCGGCACGTCCGGGCGGAGATCGCTCGTACGGTCGGCGAATTCAGCCGGCGCGGGACGCCTGATCACGTCGTGGCCACGTCGAAGACGTTCAAGCAGCTCGCCCGGATCGCCGGCGCGGCGCGCTCGGCGGAGGGCCTGTACGCCCAGCGGGAGCTGAAGCGGGAGTCCCTGGAGGCGTGGGTGCCGCGGCTGGCCGGGATGACCGCTGCGCAGCGTGCCGAACTGCCCGGGGTCTCGGTGGGGCGTGCGGGGCAACTGCTGGCGGGGGCGCTGGTGGCCGAGGGGGCGATGGACCTGTTCGGCGTGGAGACGCTGGAGGTGTGCCCGTGGGCGCTGCGGGAGGGCGTGATCCTGCGGAAGCTGGATCAGTTGGCGGTGGGGTGACAGAGGCGTGGGGTGCACGCCCCGCGTGAACCCCGCCACACACCCCCACCCCACCCATCCGGCATAGGCCCAGTTCGCACACCTGGCCGGTACTGAGCCCTCCCGGCAGCCGTACACCCATGGGTTCCCGCGTTCTCCGTGCCGCCCCGTACTCTGTCCTTCGTGGCAGAACCAGCGGTGCGCATCCCGGATGCGAAGGTCGCCCTGTCGACGGCCTCCGTCTATCCGGAGTCGACGGCGACGGCCTTCGAGATCGCCGCGCGCCTCGGGTACGACGGTGTCGAGGTCATGGTGTGGACCGACCCGGTCAGCCAGGACATGGAGGCACTGCGGCGGCTGAGCGACTACCACCGCATCCCGATCCTCGCCATCCACGCCCCCTGTCTGCTGATCACACAGCGCGTCTGGTCCACGGACCCGTGGACCAAGCTCCAGCGGGCCCAGGCCGCCGCCGAGAAGCTGGGGGCCTCCACGGTGGTGGTGCACCCGCCGTTCCGCTGGCAGCGCCAGTACGCCCGGGACTTCGTCGCCGGCATCTGGCGCATGGCCAGCGAGACGGATGTGCGGTTCGCCGTCGAGAACATGTACCCCTGGCGCTACCGCGACCGCGAGATGCTCGCCTACGCCCCCGACTGGGACGTGACGAAGGGCGACTACCGGCACTTCACGATCGATCTCAGCCATACGGCGACCGCCCGGGCCGACGCGCTGCACATGATCGACCGCATGGGGGACCGGCTGGGGCACGTCCACCTCGCCGACGGCAGGGGATCGGCCAAGGACGAGCACCTCGTCCCCGGCCGCGGCACCCAGCCCTGCGCCGAGGTGCTGGAGCGGCTCGCCCTGAGCGGCTTCGACGGGCATGTCGTCATCGAGGTCAACACCCGCCGCGCGATGTCCGGCGCCGAACGCGAGGCCGACCTCGCCGAGGCGCTCGCCTTCACGCGGCTCCATCTGGCCTCGGCGGTCAGGGTGTCCCGGCCGTGACCGACGCCTCCGCCGGCCGACGCCGGGGCCGCCCCCCTCGTACGGAATCCGCCGGCACCCGCGACCGCATCCTCGACGCCGCCCGCGAGGAGTTCTCCGAGCGCGGCTACGACAAGACGTCCGTGCGCGGCATCGCCAAGTCGGCCGGCGTGGACTCGGCCCTCGTGCACCACTACTTCGGCACCAAGGAGCAGGTCTTCGAGGCGGCGGTGGAGGTCGCCTTCGCCCCGGCCCTGAAGGCGCGGGACGCGGTGCTGGGAGGGCCTCTCGACGACGTCGGGGAGCGCATGACCCGCGTCATTTTCGGGCTCTGGGAGAACCCCGTGACCCGCAAGCCGCTGCTCGCCATCGTCAGGTCGGCGTTCAACAACGAGGCCGCGGCCGCCGTCTTCCGGCGGCTCGTCACCGCTCAGCTGTTGCGCCGCATCGCCGGCGAGATCGACGCCCCGGACGCGGAACTGCGCGCCGAGCTGGCGGCCGCGCAGCTGGTGGGCATCGCGATGATGCGGTACGTCATCAAGATCGAGCCGATCGCGTCGGTGGGCATGGAGGAGATCATCGCGCGGGTGGCGCCGGTGGTGCAGGGGCATCTCACCGGGCGGTGACGTTCGGGTACCTGGCCCGCGAGACATACATCCCGTATTCCGGACACCTCGTCCCGCCCGCTGGATGACCGGCGTACGCTCGTCAACAGTCAGAAGTCTCTGATCGCAGTCTCTGAAGGAGCGAGCGACGATGCCCGAGCTGAGGTCCCGCACAGTCACCCACGGCCGCAACATGGCGGGCGCCCGCGCCCTTATGCGCGCCTCCGGTGTACCGGGTGCGGACATCGGCCGGAAGCCGATCATCGCCGTCGCGAACTCCTTCACCGAGTTCGTCCCGGGTCACACCCACCTCCAGCCGGTGGGGCGGATCGTCAGCGAGGCGATCCGTGAGGCGGGCGGCATCCCGCGCGAGTTCAACACGATCGCCGTCGACGACGGCATCGCGATGGGCCACGGCGGCATGCTGTACTCGCTCCCCTCCCGCGACCTCATCGCGGACAGCGTGGAGTACATGGTCGAGGCCCACTGCGCCGACGCCCTGATCTGCATCTCCAACTGCGACAAGATCACCCCGGGCATGCTGAACGCGGCCCTGCGCCTGAACATCCCGACGGTCTTCGTCTCCGGCGGCCCCATGGAGTCCGGCCGCGCCACGCTGGTCGACGGCACGGTCCGCACCCTCGACCTGGTCGATGCGATCTCCGACGCGGTGAACGACAAGATCTCGGACGAGGACATCCTCCGTATCGAGGAGAACGCCTGCCCGACCTGCGGCTCCTGCTCCGGCATGTTCACCGCCAACTCGATGAACTGCCTGACCGAGGCCATCGGCCTGTCCCTGCCCGGCAACGGCTCGGTGCTGGCCACCCACACGGCCCGCAAGCAGCTCTACGTCGATGCCGCTCGCACGGTGATGGACATCACGCGCCGCTACTACGAGCAGGACGACGACACGGTCCTGCCGCGCTCCGTCGCCACCTTCGCGGCGTTCGAGAACGCCATGGCCCTCGACATCGCCATGGGCGGCTCGACCAACACGATCCTGCACCTGCTGGCCGCCGCCCAGGAGGCGGAGGTCCCGTTCGGCCTCGAGCAGATCGACGCCGTCAGCCGCCGGGTGCCCTGCCTGGCGAAGGTCGCGCCCAACGTCGCCAAGGACCGCACGTACTACATGGAGGACGTGCACCGCGCCGGCGGCATCCCGGCCCTGCTCGGCGAACTGCACCGCGCCGGCCTGCTGAACGAGGACGTGCACGCCGTCCACAGCCCCTCCCTGTCCGACTGGCTGAAGACCTGGGACGTGCGGGGCGGCTCGCCCTCGGCGGCGGCCGTCGAGCTGTGGCACGCGGCCCCCGGCTGCGTCCGCTCGGCAGAGGCCTTCTCGCAGTCCGAGCGCTGGGAGGCGCTCGACGAGGACGCCGAGGGCGGCTGCATCCGCAGCGTCGAGCACGCGTACTCCAAGGACGGCGGCCTCGCGGTCCTCAAGGGCAACCTGGCCGTCGACGGCTGCGTGGTGAAGACGGCCGGCGTCGACGAGTCCATCTGGACCTTCGAGGGACCGGCGGTCGTCTGCGAGTCGCAGGAAGAGGCCGTCGAGAAGATCCTCAACAAGCAGGTGACGGACGGCGACGTCGTCGTCATCCGCTACGAGGGCCCCAAGGGCGGCCCCGGCATGCAGGAGATGCTCTACCCGACGTCCTTCCTCAAGGGCCGCGGCCTCGGCAAGACCTGCGCCCTGATCACCGACGGCCGCTTCTCCGGCGGCACCTCGGGCCTGTCCATCGGCCACGCCTCCCCGGAGGCCGCGTCCGGCGGCACGATCGCCCTCGTCGAGGACGGCGACCGGATCCGCATCGACATCCCGAATCGCTCGATCGAGTTGCTCGTCGACGAGGCGGAACTCGCCCGCCGCGAGCAGGCGTTGAACGGGGCGTACGCCCCGAAGAACCGCGACCGCAAGGTGTCGGCGGCGCTGCGGGCGTACGCGGCGATGGCGACCAGCGCGGACAAGGGCGCGGTGCGGGACGTGACGAAGCTGGGCTGACCCCCGTAGGTCGGCGGCAGGAGGCCGTCCCTTCGGGGGCGGCCCCTTCGCCTTGGGCTACGTCACCAGGCCGCCGGGGTACGGGCATCGACGGCGAACACGGTGCCGTCCGGCGCGGAGGCGTAGACGTGGCCGTCGGCGAGCAGCGGCTCGGGCAGCACGGCCGCCACCCCTTCGCTGCTGTCGGCGAGCCGGGCCGGCGTCTGCCCCAGGAGCCTGCCGTCGCGGGCGTCCACGGCGAGGAGCCGGCCGTCGGGGGCGCTGACGTACACCCGGCGGCCGTCGGCGACGGGCGACGACATCCGCGTCACGGACGTCTCCTGGTTCCAGATCTGCTCGCCCTTGTCCATGTCGACGGCGACCAGTGCACCCCCGGCGCCCACGAGATGGACGACGCTCCCGCGCACGGAGCCGTGCGCCTGCTGGACCGGCAGCGGCAGCGTCACACGCCGCGTGGTCCGGTCGGCGGGGGTGTAGCGGACCACGGTCTTCGTCTCGCCGTAGATCCCGTCGACGGCGATCAGGAAGACCGACCCGTCCGACACGCCGACGGGCTCCAGCGACCCCTTCAGCCGGGCGTCCCAGCGCACGTCCCCCGTGGCCGGATCCACCGCGGTGACCCGGGTGCCCGA
This sequence comes from Streptomyces sp. UG1, assembly GCF_049974585.1. NCBI lineage: Bacteria > Bacillati > Actinomycetota > Actinomycetes > Kitasatosporales > Streptomycetaceae > Streptomyces > Streptomyces sp. UG1. The sequence goes on from NZ_JBNGGG010000040.1 coordinate 111,246, forward strand.
CCCGTCGGCGGAGGCGGTCGCCGTGTACGCCAGCGGATCTCCGGCGAAAGTGAGGAAGTACGGCTCCTTGTGCCCCGGGACGGGACGCTTCCACTCGGTGTCACCCGTGGCGGCGTCCACGCCGGTGACCATGCCGCCGGCGCCGGTGAGCAGCAGCATGCCCTTGACGCTCACCGCTGCGCTGTACGCGGGCATCTTCCGCTGCCAACGCGCCTTGCCCGTCGCGGGATCGAGCGCCTCCAGCCGACTGCCCGGCCCTGACGACGGGTGCACGAGGCCGCCGGCCACCGTCGGCGCTCCGCTCACGTGCGACGCGTCGACGGAATGCCGCCACAGCAGACGGCCGTCCCCCGGGGCGAGCGCGTAGACGAGGCCGGTCTGCGCGCACAGCACCTTCCCGGCGCCGTAGGAACACTGGGGCGTGCCCTTCCCGGGCGCGGGTGCCTGCGCCCATGCGCTGAAGGCGGGCGACGCGGAGCGCGGCGCGGTGTCCGGCGGCTTCGGGTCGTCCCCGCCGAGCAACCGCACCGAGGCCAGCGCGGCGACCATGACGAGCCCGAGGGCACCCGCCCCGAGCGCCGCCAGCTTGGCCCGGCGTCTTACGGGACGGGGGCGGGGCGGCTCGGCGCGTGGCGCCCTCGGCGGCTCCACGCTCTCGTCCGACGCACTCGCCCGCGGCGCCGGAATGAACGCCTGCGTGTCGTACGACGCCGCCACCGACCGCAGCTCCCGCATCAGCTCGTCGGGCATCGGCCGGTCCTCGGGCTCCTTGGCGAGGCAGCGCAGCACCAGTGGTGCCAGATTCTCCGGTACGCCGGTCAGCTCCGGCTCGTCATGGACGACCTGGTAGGCGACGACATACGGACTGTCCGAGTCGAACGGCCCCCGTCCCGTCGCCGCGTGCACCATCACCGACCCGAGTGCGAAGATGTCCGCGGCCGGCCCGACCTCCCGTGGCCGCCGGAACTGCTCGGGTGCCATGAACGGCGGCGTACCGATCAACTTCCCGGTCTCGGTCCGCAGCTCGCTGTCCTTTGGCCGGGAAATACCGAAGTCGATGACCTTCGGCCCGTCCTCGGCGAGCAGCACATTGCTCGGCTTGAGATCCCGGTGCACCACGCCGACCCGGTGAATGTCGCGCAGCGCCTCCGCCAGCCCCGCCATCAGCCGGCGCAACTGCGAAGGCTCCAGCGGGCCATTCCGCTTCACATGGTCGGAGAGCGTCGGGCCGGGGATGAACAGCGTGGCCATCCAGGGCCGTTCGGCCTCCGGATCGGCGTCCACGACGGGCGCGGTGAACGCCCCGCTGACCCTGCGCGCCGCCCCGACCTCCTGCCGGAAACGCCCTCTGAACTCGGGATCCCTGGCGAACTCGGCATGCACGACCTTCACCGCGAGCTGCATGCCCGAGGTGCTCCGGGCCAGATGCACAACGCCCATTCCGCCGGAGCCCAGGCGCTCCTGAAGACGGTAGTGACCGGCGTACTCGGGAAGTTCCGCTTCCGCGCCCGCTCCGGCGTTCCGCTGTGGCGCCATGGGACCACCCCCGTGCTGTTCGTCGGCGCGCGCGACGCACGGAGCCTAGTCGATGACTCGTACGAGACAGAGGCGGCTTGCTAGCCTCCATGTTCCAAACACGCACATGTGTGCGTGGCGTGATTTGGGGGAATCAACGGGACCCCATGGCCGTCATGGGGATCAACGGGGGAGGTTCGATCATGTCCGCAGATCGTGTCGAAGAGGTCGACAGATCCGAGGAGTCCGGCGCCGACTCGACAGAGCCCGTCGCCACGGCCATGGCCACCACGGCCATGGCCACGACCAGCGCGGTGCCCTACTACTCGGTCGCACCGGGCGTCCGCCTGAACGTCCGCCGGGGCCCCGGCACCCAGTACGCCATCGTCCGCGTCCTGCCCGAGGGCGCCAGAATCCCGATCTACTGCCAGACGCCGGGCACCTACGTGACCGGTCCCTACGGCAGGTCGAACATCTGGGACAACATCGACACCGGCGAGTACGTCTCGGACGCCTATGTGCTCACCGGAAGCGACGGCTACGTCCGCCCACGCTGCTCCTGAGCCCGCCCGGGTTCCGGTTCACGGGAACCGGAACCCGGCCCGTTCGGGTTCGCCGGAACTGGCACCCGATCGACGTGGCTTTCTTGGAACCCGTACGCAGCCCACCCCCACGTCGGAGCGATAATCGACGCGTGAGCGAGAAGAACGGCACTCCGGCCACCCCCGCGGGCTCCCCGGGCCCCCGCCCCGAGCCCCTGCGCTTCTTCGGCACCACCTGGGTCGACCACGACCACGGCTACACCGCCCGCCGCATCGCCGTCGCCGCCGGCTCGCTCGCCACCGCGGCCGCCTCCTGCCTGGTCCTGCGCTTCGCCTACGAGGGCATCCAGATCGCCGCCATCGGCAGCTTCGTCACCGTCCTGGTCGTCGTGATGTTCGCGATCTGCAGCGCCCTCGCCTTCCGCCACACCTGGGACGGCTTCTCCAAGCGCCCCGACCCCCACCGCCAGGCCTCCCTCCGCGGCCTGCTGACCATCGGCTTCGTCGGCTCACTCCTCGCCTACTTCGTCCGCTCCCTCACCGAGGCCCCCGGCGAGAAACTCCACCGCGAGGAATACGAGACGGCCCGCAAGCAGCACGAGAACCGCACGACCCGCCGCACCGGCAACCCGGCGAAGAAGCGCCGCCGCACCTAGGCCCCGCCGCACCGAACCCATGGCTGGGCAAACTAGGTGCACGCCACACCAACCCGGCGCCACCATGGCCGTATGACCGCCCCTTCCCGCTCCGACCGCGCCGGCTCCTTCAACGACGCCGCAGCCCAGTACGCCGCGAACCGCCCCTCCTATCCACCGGCCCTCTTCGACACGGTCGAGGAACTCGCCGGCCACCCCCTCACCGGCGCCCGCGTCATCGACGTCGGCGCGGGCACCGGCATCGCCACCGCCCTCCTCCAGCGGCGCGGCGCCGAGGTACTGGCCGTGGAGCCCGGCGAGGGCAAGGCGGCCCAGTTCCGCAGCGCCCACCCCGACATACCGATCGTCCGCGGCAACGGCAACGCCCTCCCCCTGGCCACCGCCTGCGCCGACTTCCTCACCTACGCCCAGGCCTGGCACTGGACCGACCCCACCCGCTCGGTGCCGGAAGCCCTCCGTGTACTGCGCCCCGGTGGCGCGCTGGCCCTGTGGTGGAACACCACCCCGCTCGACATCCCGTGGCACGCCGAACAGGCGCGCCGCATCGCATGCCGCTTCGGCCGCCACCCCGCCGTCGACCAGAACGGCAGCGGCGTCCGAGCCGCCCTCGCCGACCCCACCGGCAACCTCGACTTCACCCACCGCAAGGTCCGCTGGAGCCGCCGGGTCCCCGTGGACACACACCTGGCCAACATCGGCAGCCACTCGATCTTCCTGGTCCACGGCACGGAGGCGAGCACCGCCTTCCTCACTGAGGAGAAACAGCTCCTCCTCGACGCCTTCCCGGACGGAATCATCGAAGAGACCTACGACGTGGAACTCCTCGTAGCCACCACCCCCTCCTGACTCCCCACCACACGCCCGCCCTCCACCCCGACCCGGCGAGGGCGGGCGCTTTCATGCCCCAACACGCCTCCCGCCAGCGAGGCCGCCTCCTTTCCTGCACGGGTAGCCGCCCCCTCCCCTACGGGTAGCCGACCCCGCCGCCGGGGTACCCGGCCCACCCGAACCAGCGCACACCCAACCCACAAACACCACCCGCCCCTAGCCCACCCCGCGCTTGACGCCGCAGCCTCACCGGAGGATTATTCATCGCATGATGAATTATTCGTCCGCTCACTCTGACCCACCCGACACCCCGGCCATCCGAGCCGAGGCCCTGAACGTCGTACGCGGCCCCCGCCAGGTACTCCGCGACCTCGGCTTCACCGTCCCGCGCGGCCAGATCACCGGCCTGCTCGGCCCCTCCGGCTGCGGCAAGACCACCCTTATGCGGGCGATCGTCGGCACCCAGGCCAAGGTCACCGGCACCCTCGACGTCCTCGGCCGCCCCGCCGGCCACCCCACCCTGCGCACCCGCATCGGCTACGTCACCCAAGCTCCCTCCGTCTACGATGACCTGACGATCCGCCAGAACCTCACCTACTTCGCCGCGATCCTCGACCCCGGCCACGCGGCCGCCGACCGGCGCCACGAGAACGTCACCCACGCCATCGCCGACGTCGACCTCACCAGCCACGCCGACGCCCTCGCCGGCAACCTCTCCGGCGGCCAGCGCAGCCGCGTCTCCCTCGCCGTAGCTCTCCTCGGCACCCCCGAACTCCTCGTCCTGGACGAACCCACGGTCGGCCTGGACCCGGTCCTGCGCCGCGACCTGTGGAACCTCTTCCACGACATCGCCGCCTCCCGCGGCGCCACCCTCCTCATCTCCTCCCACGTCATGGACGAGGCCGAGCGCTGCCACCGCCTCCTCCTCATGCGCGAGGGCCAGATCCTCGCCGACGACACCCCGGACGCCCTGCGCACCCGCACCCGGTCCGAGACGGTCGAGGCGGCCTTCCTGCACCTGGTCGACGAGGCGGTCGCGGCCGCCCGCGCGAAGGAGACCACGCGATGACCACGACGACCAGCCCGACCACCACGCTCCGCCCCGCCCCCACCGGCGCCCTGAATTTCGCCCGCACCACCGCCACCGCCGCCCGGGTCCTGCGCCAGCTCCGCCACGACCCCCGCACCATCGCGCTGATGCTCCTCGTCCCCTGCGTGATGCTGTTCCTGCTGCGCTACGTCTTCGACGGCAGCCCACGCACCTTCGACAACATCGGCGCCTCCCTGCTCGGGATCTTCCCGCTGATCACGATGTTCCTGGTCACCTCCATCGCCACCCTGCGCGAACGCACCTCCGGCACCCTCGAACGTCTCCTCGCCATGCCCCTCGGCAAGGGCGACCTGATCGCCGGCTACGCCCTCGCCTTCGGCACCCTCGCGATCATCCAGTCCGCCCTGGCGACCGGGCTCGCCCTCTGGTTCCTCGGCCTGGACGTCACCGGCAGCCCCTGGCTGCTGCTGCTCGTGGCCCTGCTCGACGCACTGCTCGGCACCGCGCTCGGTCTCTTCGTCTCGGCCTTCGCGGCCTCCGAATTCCAGGCCGTCCAGTTCATGCCGGCCGTGATCTTCCCCCAGCTCCTCCTGTGCGGCCTGTTCACTCCCCGCGACAACATGCACCCCGCCCTCGAGGCCATTTCCAACGTCCTCCCCATGTCCTACGCGGTCGACGGCATGAACGAGGTCCTCAAGCACACCGACATGACCGCCAACTTCGTCCGCGACGCCCTGATCGTGGCGGGCTGTGCCCTGCTGGTCCTGTGCCTCGGCGCGGCGACCCTGCGACGCAGGACGACATGACCGCCGCACGGCACGTCCCCCAGGCCACGTCCGCCCACCGGACACGCCCCCTGTGAAGGAGCCCTCGATGGGAGGATGAACCCGGACGACGCAACCCCCGGAGGGCACCCCAGCCATGACCCAGAAAGTCGCAGTCCTCGGCACCGGCAAGATCGGCGAAGCCCTGCTCAGCGGAATGATCCGCGGCGGCTGGGCCCCGGCCGACCTCCTGGTGACGGCCCGCCGCCCGGAGCGAGCCGAGGAACTCCGCACCCGCTACGGAGTCACCCCGGTCACCAACGCGGAGGCCGCCAAGACGGCCGACACCCTGATCCTCACGGTCAAGCCCCAGGACATGGGCACCCTCCTCGACGAACTCGCCCCGCACGTCCCCGCCGACCGCCTGGTCATCAGCGGAGCCGCCGGCATCCCCACCTCCTTCTTCGAGTCCCGCCTCGCCGCCGGCACCCCGGTCGTCCGCGTCATGACGAACACCCCCGCCCTCGTCGACGAGGCCATGTCCGTCATCTCCGCCGGCACCCACGCCACCGAGGCCGACCTCGCCCACGCCGAGGAGATCTTCGGCTCCGTCGGCAAGACGCTCCGCGTCCCCGAGGCCCAGCAGGACGCCTGCACCGCCCTCTCCGGCTCCGGCCCGGCGTACTTCTTCTACCTGGTCGAAGCCATGACCGACGCCGGCATCCTCCTCGGCCTGCCCCGCGACAAGGCGCACGACCTGATCGTCCAGTCCGCGATCGGCGCCGCGACGATGCTCCGCGACAGCGGGGAACACCCCGTCAAGCTCCGGGAGAACGTGACGTCCCCCGCCGGCACCACCATCAACGCCATCCGCGAACTCGAGAACCACGGAGTACGAGCCGCCCTCATCGCCGCCCTTGAGGCAGCCCGCGACCGCAGCCGCGAACTGGCCTCCGGCAACAACACCAAGTGACGTCCAGGGCCGCCCGCCCGCGGCGGCCCAGGCGCCCACCCCTAGACAGTCACCCGGATATCCGCAGCCGCAGTGGCACCCGCACCCACACCGGTTGCCGCCGGCAGCAACCCGATCGCCCGATAAGCGGCATCCACGGTCGGCCGAGCCATAGCCCGAGCCCGCTCCGCACCATCCCGCAGCACCCCCTCCACATAGCCAGGATTCGCGCACAGCTCCCTGTGCCTCTCCTGTACGGGCCTGAGGACCTCGACCACGGCCTCCGCGGTGGCTGATTTCAAAGCGCCGTACGACTCATATACACCGCTCAGCTCCGATGGGTTCCCACCCGTACAGGCGGCGAGGATCTCCAGCAGATTCGCCACCCCCGGCTGCGCGGCCCGGTCGTACACGACCTCCCGCCCACTGTCGGTCACGGCTCGCATGATCTTCTTGCGCACCACGTCCGGCTCGTCGAGCAGATAGACGATCCCCGGCCCGAAGTCATCGCTCTTGCCCATCTTCGAAGCCGGATCCTGCAGATTCATGACTCGGGCCGCGACCTGCGGGGGAGTGGCGCGAGGCACCACGAACGTATGCCCGTACCGCTGGTTGAACCGCACCGCAAGATCCCGCGCGAGCTCCACATGCTGCGTCTGATCGTCCCCGACCGGCACCTCATCGGTCCCGTACGCGAGGATGTCCGCCGCCATCAGCACGGGATACGTCAGCAGCGACAGCCGCACGCTCCCGCCACGCTCCCGCTCCCGCGCGGCCTTCTCCTTGTACTGGATCATCCGCCGCATCTCGCCGTCCGTGGCCACGCACTCCAGCACATACGACAGCCGAGCGTGCTCATCCACATGACTCTGCACGAAGACGGTGCACAGCTCCGGATCCAGCCCCGACGCCAACAACAATGTCGCCGCCTGCCGACTGAGCCTGCGCACCCGCGCCGGATCGTGGTCCACGGTCAGCGCATGCAGATCGACGATGCAGAACAGCGCGTCGGCCTGGTGCTGATCGACGGCAGCCCACCGCCGCATGGCCCCCAGATAGTTCCCCAGCGTCAGATGCCCGGTCGGCTTGACCCCACTGAAAACGCGCGCCATCTCTTCTCCGCCTCCTGGTCGAGGCCGCCGTCCCCGGCCGGCCGACCCTCTGGAGCTGGAGGGAGATACGAGAACGGCCGCCGAGGCGGCGGCCGTTGAGTGCATACGTGACTACGGCCGCCGTCAGGCGGCCCACCACAGTTGGGTGCACGTACGCGTCGTCATGCCTCCCAGACTACGCCTCCGGGGTGCCACACGGAGCGAAGTTGACACGCCCCAGCCCGATCCGTAGTGTTCTCCGAGTTGTCCGACGTGAGCGCCGACTTCGGTCGGTCCCCGGACAACCACTCCGCAAGTACCAACCATTATTCGACGACAGTCGATCTGTCTGCCGTCGTGTCATTGGCGTGCGTAATTACGGAATGAGGAATCCGCGCTCGACAGGGCGCAGCCCCCGATTAGCTCGGGAGCGAGGAATCCGCTAAAGTCTCACTCGTCGGAACGGCCCAACGGCCGCGAAGACAAACCCCGCTGACTGGGGATCGGATCGGAAAAGGATCTGATAGAGTCGGAAACGCAAGACCGAAGGGAAGCCCGGAGGAAAGCCCGAGAGGGTGAGTACAAAGGAAGCGTCCGTTCCTTGAGAACTCAACAGCGTGCCAAAAGTCAACG
>NZ_JBNGGG010000041.1:0-119111 GCF_049974585.1 Streptomyces sp. UG1
GCGGGGGCGGCCGGGGCCGGGGGGGCCCGGGCGGGGGGGGGCCCCCGCCGCGCGGCCTTGGGTGTTGGGGGGGGGGGGGGGGGGCCCCCCGCCCCCCCGGCCCCCCCCCCCCCCGTCGTAACCCCCAGAGGGCTCAGCTCGCGGTGTCCTCGCGGCGCACCGACAGCAGGTCCTCCAACTGCTCCTCGCGGGCCTGCGCCGCCACGAAGAGCAGCTCGTCGCCGGCCTCCAGGGAGTCCTCGCGGGACGGCGTCAGGACGCGTGTGCCGCGGATGATGGTGACCAGGGACGTGTCCTGGGGCCACTCGACGTCGCCGACCTGGGTGCCGGCCAGGGCCGACTCCTCCGGCAGCGTCAGCTCCACCAGGTTCGCGTCGCCGTGGCTGAAGCGGAGCAGGCGGACCAGGTCGCCGACGCTCACCGCCTCCTCGACCAGGGCCGACATCAGACGCGGGGTGGAGACGGCCACGTCCACGCCCCAGGCCTCGTTGAACAGCCACTCGTTCTTGGGGTTGTTCACGCGGGCGACGACGCGCGGGACGCCGTACTCCGTCTTCGCCAGCAGGGACACGACCAGGTTCACCTTGTCGTCGCCCGTCGCGGCGATCACCACATTGCAGCGCTGCAGCGCCGCCTCGTCCAGGGACGTGATCTCGCAGGCGTCGGCCAGCAGCCACTCCGCCTGCGGCACCCGCTCGACCGAGATGGCGGTCGGCGCCTTGTCGATCAGCAGGACCTCGTGGCCGTTCTCCAGCAGTTCGCCCGCGATGGAGCGGCCCACCGCGCCGGCGCCGGCAATGGCGACCCTCATCAGTGACCGCCCTCCTCTTCGGGACCCTTGGCGAAGGACGCCTCGACCTTGTCGACCTCGTCGGAGCGCATCATCACGTGCACCAGGTCGCCCTCCTGCAGGACCGTCTGCGAGGTGGGCAGGATCGCCTCGCCGAGCCGGGTCAGGAACGCGACGCGCACGCCCGTCTCCTCCTGCAGCTTGCTGATCTTGTGGCCCACCCAGGCGGTGGACGCGTGCACCTCGGCGAGCTGGACGCCGCCGGTGGGGTCCCGCCACAGCGGCTCGGCGCCCGAGGGCAGCAGTCGGCGCAGCATCTGGTCGGCCGTCCAGCGGACCGTGGCCACGGTGGGGATGCCCAGGCGCTGGTAGACCTCGGCGCGGCGGGGGTCGTAGATCCGCGCCGCGACGTTCTCCACGCCGAACATCTCGCGGGCCACGCGCGCGGAGATGATGTTGGAGTTGTCACCGCTGGAGACGGCGGCGAACGCGCCCGCCTCCTCGATGCCCGCCTCGCGCAGGGTGTCCTGGTCGAAGCCGACGCCGGTGACCCTACGGCCGCCGAAACCGGGGCCCAGCCGCCGGAACGCGGTGGGGTCCTGGTCGATCACCGCGACCGTGTGCCCTTGTTGCTCCAGGGTCTGCGCCAGAGCGGAGCCCACCCTTCCGCAACCCATGATGACGATGTGCACGGCGCTTACCCCGCACTCCTGGTGAGGCGTCCGACTTGCGTGAACGTGGTGCTCATAACCTTCTCTCGGTTCGCCGGGCAACAGACGCGGGCCGGTCGCGGACCGCTGGGCAACATCATGCCGGGGAATCCCGCCGATGATCCCTGGCGGTTCGACCATCGCGGCTCGCCTGCGCCACGGTCCACCGTAGCGCCAGGGTCCGACAGTCCGGCCAGGGCCTCCAGGAGCGATCCCGGGCGCCGGTCAGCGGCGGTTGAAGCTGCGCACGCTGGCCAGTGCGAGGGCGGCGAGTCCGGCGAGCGTGACGAGGGCACCGACGAGCTGAGCGGTCGCGTGCGACATGAGGTCTCCCGGATGTGATGAGCGTACGGACGCAGGTCATGGAGGCACGCGGCGGCCGCCCGGAGCGCCGCCCGGCGCGAACCGGCACGGAATTCACCCCCGCGCCCCGCGTGATTTCACCCGGATGTGCTCCGCCCCAGGCAGGGGGCTTACGCTTCTCTGTTGTGTCCAAACTGACCGACGTGCCCAAACGGATTCTGATCGGGCGCGCGCTGCGCAGCGACCGGCTGAGCGAAACGCTTCTGCCGAAGCGCATCGCACTGCCCGTCTTCGCCTCCGACCCGCTGTCCTCGGTGGCGTACGCGCCCGGCGAGGTACTGCTGGTCCTGTCCATCGCGGGTGTGTCGGCCTACCATTTCGCCCCCTGGATCGCGGTCGCGGTCGTCATCCTGATGTTCACCGTGGTGGCGTCCTACCGGCAGAACGTGCACGCCTATCCGAGCGGCGGCGGCGACTACGAGGTCGCCACCACCAACCTCGGACCGAAGGCCGGGCTCACCGTCGCCAGCGCCCTGCTGGTCGACTACGTCCTCACGGTGGCCGTGTCGATCTCCTCCGGAGTGGAGAACCTGGGCTCGGCCATCCCGTTCGTCGTCGAGCACAAGGTGCTGTCCGCGGTCGTCATCATCGTGCTGTTGACACTGATGAACCTGCGTGGGGTCAAGGAGTCCGGCAGACTCTTCGCGATCCCGACCTACGTCTTCGTCTCGGGCGTCTTCCTGCTGATCGCATGGGGCGCGTTCCGCGGTCTGGTGCTGGGCGACGAGATGAAGGCGCCCACCTCCGAACTGCACATCGAGCCCGAGCACCAGGGCATCGCCGGCTTCGCCCTCGTCTTCCTGCTGCTGCGCACCTTCTCCTCCGGCTGCGCCGCGCTCACCGGCGTCGAGGCGATCAGCAACGGCGTGCCCGCCTTCCGCAAGCCCAAGTCGAAGAACGCGGCGACGACGCTCGCCCTCATGGGCGTGTTCGCGGTGACCATGTTCTGCGGCATCATCGGCCTGGCCCTGGCCACCGACGTCCACATGGCCGAGAACCCGGCCAAGGATCTGCTGCGCGACGGCGTCCCGGTCGGCGCCGACTACGTGCAGAACCCGGTGATCTCCCAGGTGGCCGCCGCCGTGTTCGGCGACGGAACCTTCTTCTTCGTCCTGCTGGCCGCCGCCACCGCGCTCGTGCTGTTCCTCGCCGCCAACACCGCCTACAACGGCTTCCCGGTGCTCGGCTCGATCCTCGCCCAGGACCGCTACCTGCCGCGCCAGCTCCACACCCGCGGCGACCGGCTCGCCTTCTCCAACGGCATCGTGCTGCTGGCGGGCGCCGCCATCTTCCTGGTGTGGGTCTACGGCGCCGACTCGACCCGGCTGATCCAGCTCTACATCGTCGGCGTCTTCGTCTCCTTCACCCTCAGCCAGACCGGCATGGTCCGGCACTGGAACCGTCACCTGGCCACGGAGCGGGACCCGGCCACCCGCCGCCGGATGATCCGCTCCCGCGCGATCAACGCGTTCGGTGCCTTCTTCACCGGCCTGGTGCTGGTCGTCGTACTGATCACCAAGTTCGAGCACGGCGCCTGGGTGTCCCTGGTCGGCATGGTGATCTTCTACGCGGCCATGACCGCGATCCGGAAGCACTACGACCGGGTCTCCGACGAGCTCGCGGCACCCGAGGGCCCCAGCGACGACATCGTCCGCCCCTCCCGCGTGCACTCCGTCGTCCTGGTCTCCAAGATCCACCGCCCCACCCTGCGGGCCCTCTCCTACGCCAAGCTGATGCGCTCGGACACCCTGGAGGCGCTCAGCGTCAACGTCGACCCGGTGGAGACGAAGGCGCTGCGCGCGGAGTGGGAGCGGCGCGGCATCGACGTACCGCTGAAGGTGCTCGACTCGCCGTACCGCGAGATCACGCGGCCGGTCATCGAGTATGTGAAGAGCCTGCGCAAGGAGTCCCCGCGCGACGCCGTGTCGGTGATCATCCCCGAGTACGTGGTCGGCCACTGGTACGAGCACCTGCTGCACAACCAGAGCGCGCTGCGTCTGAAGGGCCGACTCCTCTTCACGCCGGGCATCATGGTGACCTCGGTGCCGTACCAGCTCCAGTCCTCCGAGGTGGCGCGCAGGCGGGCCCGCAAGCAGCAGGAGTGGAACGCGCCGGGTTCGGTACGGCGCGGGCCGGCCCAGGAGCGGCCCAAGGAGACGGGCGCCCCGCGCTGACGCGGGCCGGGAGCACGTAGACTGGTGGGCTGTTGTCAGGCCCCCGGAGACGGCTGGTTGCGGGCCGTTCCCCTTCTCGATCTGGAATCTGGAGTCACCCCACCATGCAGGCAGAACCGAAGAAGTCGCTGGTGGGGGAGGAGTACGAGGTCGAGATCGGCCCCGTCGCCCACGGCGGCCACTGCATCGCCCGGACGTCCGAGGGCCAGGTGCTGTTCGTCCGGCACACGCTGCCCGGCGAGCGGGTCGTGGCCCGGGTGACCGAGGGCGAGGAGGGCGACCGCTTCCTGCGCGCGGATGCGGTGGAGGTGCTGCACGCCTCCAAGGACCGCATCGGGGCGCCCTGCCCCTTCGCCGGCCCCGGCCGCTGCGGCGGCTGCGACTGGCAGCACGCCAAGCCCGGGGCACAGCGCCGGATGAAGGGCGAGGTCATCGCCGAGCAGCTGCAGCGGCTCGCGGGACTGACGCCGCAGGACGTCGGCTGGGACGGTACGGTCATGCCGGCCGAGGGCGACAAGCTGCCCGCCGGGCAGGTGCCGCAGTGGCGCACGCGCGTGCAGTACGCGGTCGACGCGGACGGCCACGCCGGACTGCGCCGGCACCGCTCGCACGAGGTGGAGCCGGTCGACCACTGCATGATCGCCGCGGCGGGTGTCAGCGAGCTGGGCATCGAGAAGCGGGACTGGACGGGCATGGCGTCGGTGGAGGCGATCGCCGCGACGGGTTCGCAGGACCGCCAGGTGATCCTCACGCCCCGGCCGGGCGCACGCCTGCCGATCGTGGAGCTGGACCGGCCGGTGTCGGTGATGCGGATCGGCGAGAAGGACGGCGGCATCCATCGCGTCCACGGCCGCCCCTTCGTCCGCGAACGCGCCGACGGCCGTACCTACCGCGTGGGCGGCGGCGGCTTCTGGCAGGTCCACCCGAAGGCCGCCGACACCCTGGTGACGGCGGTCATGCAGGGCCTGCTGCCGCGCAAGGGCGAGATGGCGCTCGACCTGTACTGCGGCGTGGGGCTGTTCGCGGGCGCCCTCGCCGACCGGCTCGGCGAGCAGGGCGCGGTCCTCGGCATCGAGTCCGGCAAGCGCGCGGTGGAGGACGCCCGGCACAATCTCGCCGACTTCGACCGGGTACGGATCGAGCAGGGCAAGGTCGAGACGGTGCTGCCGCGGACCGGGATCACCGAGGTGGACCTCGTGGTGCTGGATCCGCCGAGGGCCGGTGCGGGGCGCAAGACGGTGGCGCATCTGGCGTCGCTGGGGGCGCGCCGGATCGCGTATGTGGCCTGCGATCCGGCGGCGTTGGCTCGGGATCTGGGGTACTTCCGGGACGGGGGGTATCGGGTGCGGGTGCTTCGGGCGTTCGATCTGTTTCCGATGACCTCGCACGTGGAGTGCGTGGCGATTCTTGAGCCCGCAGCAAAGGGCGTCTGACCTGCCGTTTTTCTGATTTGCCGGGTTGCGGGCGGGTCGTGCCGACATGTTTCCGTGGGGGGGGGCGAGCGTCCTCGGCGATGCGTATACCCGGGCGCGGCAGGTCCGATCCGGCTGTCGAAGCCACGGGCCCTGACCCATCCATACGAAATGGTCTCGATCCCGGCCCCTGCTCGGGTGTCGTGGGCGGTCGGGAAATCATGGGGCCATGTACCGGCCACCACTGCGCCTTCACAGCCCCGAGTGGTTCACGGCCGACGATTCGACCCTGAACGTCGCGCTCGTGTACCCGATGCAGGGGCCTGCCGGGATCTTCGGCCCCACCTGTGAGGCGTGCGCACGGCTGGCGGCCGAGGAGGTCAACAAGGCGGGCGGTGTTCTGGGCAGAGAGTTGCGGTTGCTGGAGGTCGACGGCGGCGCGGATCCGCAGCGGGTCGCGGAGGACGTCGAGGCACTGGTGGAGACGGGAGCGGTGCAGGGCGTCACCGGCTGGCACATCTCCTCGGTGCGGCAGGCGGTGGCGCCGCGGATCGCGCACCGTGTGCCGTACGTCTACACGGCCCTGTACGAGGGTGGCGAACGCACCGAGGGCGTCTTCATGACCAGCGAGACCCCGGCCTGGCAACTGCTGCCCGCGATGCGGCTGCTGGCCGAGACGCGGGGGGTGCGTCGCTGGTTCGTCGTGGGCAACAACTACGTGTGGCCCCGGCGCACGGCCCGGGCCGCCCGCTGGTACGCGCGTGACTGCCGGGGCCGGGTGTGCGGCGAGGCGTACCTGCCTCTGGGCACCGAGGACTTCCACGACGTGCTGCGGCGCATTGAGCGGGCGGACGCCGACGGCGTGCTGATGCTCCTGGTCGGCAGCGACGCGGTCCGCTTCAACCGGGCCTTCGCCGCCTCCGGACTCGATCAGCGGTGTCTGCGGCTGAGCACGCTGATGGACGAGAACATGCTCCTGGGCAGCGGCTTCGAGGCCACCGTCGACCTGTTCAGCACCGCCGGGTTCTTCACCTCACTGGCCGACCGGAACACCATGGACTTCCACGGCCAGTACGCCGACCGCTTCGGGACCGACGCCCCGACCCCGGGCAGCCTTGGCGAGTCCTGCTACGAGGGCGTTCTGCTGCTGACCGCGCTCATCGAACGGGCCCGAACCCTGGACGTGTCCGCCATCGGAGCCGCCGCCGAGCACGTCTCATACGAAGGTCCGCGCGGCCTGCTGAGTCTGGACGGCCGGCATGTGCGTCAGCGCATCTACCTGGCGCAGGCGGACGGGCTCGACTTCACCGTGCTCGCCCAACTGCGCGCTCCGCACGAGTTGTTGTGACCGTGCTGCTGCCTTCCAGCGCCCCGGCCAGCCTGTTCAGCAGCATCCCCAGTTGCTCCCCGTCGCCCTGGGCGAGCAGGGGCGCCAACTCCGCCCAGTCGGAGCGCACTTCACGGGCGAGTCGCTGCCGGCGCTGCATGCCCCGCGGCGTGAGGTGGGCCAGGATGCGGCGCCGGTCGGTGGGGTCGACCCGGCGGAAGACCAGGTTCTGGTCGACGAGTTGGTCGATCAGCTTGGTCAGGCTCGGCGCCGGCAAGAAGGCATGGTCGGCGAGGGCCGTCATGTTGTGGCCCCGCCCGTCCGAGAGCAGGTCCAGCACCCGCCACGCCTCGACGGAGCAGTCGAACTCGTCGAGCACGGACTGCAGTCGGCGCACGGAGAGGCGTTCCGCTCGTGTCAGCAGGTGGAGCAGTTCCTCAGGCCGCCTCGCCATCGCACTCCTCAACTCGCGTCCGCATGCCCCCGTGGCGGGGATGCCTGGCAGCCTACCGGCGAACACCGCACCCTTGACAGGGGAAACAGGGGAAACAGGGGAACAGTTCCTTTCCGCAGGAAGCGACAAAGGATTCACTGGAATTGTCAACAGGCATGCATCTCCAGCGATGACTTTTCTCATTCAGTCCGCACTGATACTTCCGCTGGAAACTATCCTTCAATTGCACCGAAACGCAGGGGAAACAGTTCCGCCGCAGGCTGTGGACGCACTTCAGCGACCAGCCCGGACGCCACCCCGGAACGGCTGGGGATCCGTGCGCCAACGCCGCCGCCTCTGAAGCGCGTCCCCTTCATCCCTCCCCCAGAGTCTTCCGCTCCGTTCACATCGCCCTTCGGGGCAAGGAGGTAGTGCATGTCCGGGCTCAGCATCAGCAGACGCGGTCTCCTGGCGGGCGTTTCGGCCCTCGGCGCGTCCGCCGCTCTCAGCGCGTGCGGCGCCAAGACCGGCAGCGACACGTCGTCAGGCGACGGCGCCAAGGCCGACACCTCCGGCGACACTGTCAAGGTGGGGCTGCTGAACTCGCTCTCGGGCACCATGGCCATCAGCGAGGTGACGGTCCACAACGCGCTGCTGCTCGCGGTCAAGGAGATCAACGCCGCCGGCGGAGTCCTGGGCAAGAAGCTGAAGCCCGTCAGCCAGGACGGCGCCTCGGACTGGCCTACCTTCGCGGAGAAGGCACAGGCCCTCATCACGGACGACAAGGTCGTGGCCACCTTCGGCTGCTGGACCTCCGCGAGCCGCAAGGCCGTCAAGCCCGTCTTCGAGCGCAACAAGTCGCTGCTGTTCTATCCCGTGCAGTACGAGGGCCTGGAGCAGTCCCCGTACATCTTCTACACCGGCGCCACCACCAACCAGCAGATCGTCCCGGCTCTCGACTACCTCAAGAAACAGGGCCTGACGAAGCTCTACCTGGTCGGCAGTGACTACGTCTTCCCACGCACCGCCAACAAGATCATCAAGGCTTATGCGAAGGCCAATGGCATGGAGATCATGGGGGAGGACTACGCGCCCCTGGGTTCCACGGAGTTCAGCACCATCGTCAACAAGGTCAAGGACGCCGGAGCGGACGCCGTGTTCAACACCCTCAACGGGGACAGCAACGTGGCCTTCTTCAAGGAGTACAAGTCCGCCGGTCTCACCGCCAAGAGCCTGCCGGTGCTGTCCGTCTCCATCGCCGAGGAGGAGGTCAAGAGCATCGGCACCCAGTACCTGGACGGCCAGCTGACGGCCTGGGACTACTACCAGACCACTCCGGGCGCGGCGAACGAGAAGTTCGTGAAGGCGTACCAGGCCGGCTACGGGAAGGACAAGCCGACGTCCGACCCGATGGAGGCGGCCTACATCTCGGTCTACCTGTGGAAGGCGATGGTCGAGAAGGCCGGCTCCTTCGACGTGGCGAAGGTGAAGGCGGCCTCGGACGGCATCACCTTCGACGCTCCCGAGGGCAAGGTGACCGTCGACGGCGCCACCCAGCACGTCTACAAGACGGCCCGGATCGGCAAGGTCGGCTCGGACGGTCTGATCACCGAGGTGTGGAACTCGGGCAAGCCGATCAAGCCGGACCCGTACCTGAAGGGCTATGACTGGGCCTCCGGTCTCTCCTGACCCGGATCGGCTCATCCCTCGCGTGCGGACCCGGCCTTCTCACCGGCCGGTCCGCCCCGCGCCCGCGCATCCCGCACGCACCCGGCACGCCCGTCCCCTTCCGGAGCCGCTTCATGACGGTCATCCTCAACCAGTCCTTCACCGGCATCAGTATCGGTGCCGTCCTCCTGCTCATCGCGCTCGGCCTGACCCTGACCTTCGGCCAGATGGGCGTGATCAACATGGCGCACGGCGAGTTCATCATGGCCGGCGCCTACACCACGTACGTGCTGCAGAAGTCCATCAGCGACGCCGGCGTCTCCCTGCTCGTCGCCCTGCCGCTCGCCTTCCTGGTCGCCGGCGCCATGGGCGCGCTGCTGGAGTGGCTGCTCGTCCGGCGCCTGTACACCCGGCCACTGGACACCCTGCTGGTGACCTGGGGCGTCTCGCTGATGCTCCAGCAACTGGCCCGCGACATCTTCGGCGCCCCCAACGTCCAGACCCACGCCCCGGACCTGCTGACCGGCAACATCTCGGTCGCGGGCATCACCCTCGCCAACAACCGGCTGTTCATTCTCGGCCTGGCGTTGCTGTGCGTCCTCGGCCTCACGCTGATCCTGCGGCTGACACCGCTCGGGCGCCGTATCCGGGCCGTCGTGCAGAACCGCGACCTCGCGGAGGTCTCCGGCATCGCCACCGAGCGGGTGGACCGTACGACGTTCTTCATCGGCTCGGGCCTGGCGGGTGTGGCCGGCGTCGCGCTCACCCTGGTCGGCCCGATCGGCCCGACGATGGGCACCAACTACATCGTCGACGCTTTCCTGGTCGTGGTCGTCGGCGGCATCGCCCAGCTCAAGGGCAGCGTCATCACGGCGTTCGCGCTCGGCGTGCTGCAGTCGGTGCTGGAGTACTCCACGACGGTCAGCGTCGCCAAGGTCATCGTGCTCGTGGCGATCGTCGCCTTCCTCCAGTGGCGACCCCAGGGCCTGTACACACTGCGCACCCGGAGCCTGGCATGACGACAACGACCTCCCCGACCCCCACGACGCCAGTGGCGCAGCCGCCGGCGTCCCCGCTGGAACGCTTCCGGGTGCCCGGTGCCTTCCTCCTCGGCGCCGTCCTGCTCATCGGCGTCGCCCCGCTCGCCCTCTCGGACTTCCGGCTCAACCTCCTCGCGAAGTACCTCTGTTACGCGATCGTGGCGGTCGGCGTCAGCCTGGCCTGGGGCCGCGGCGGGCTGCTCGTCCTCGGCCAGGGCGTCTTCTTCGGCCTCGGCGGCTACGCCATGGCCATGCACCTCAAGCTCGCCGACGCCGCCGACACCGGCCAGACGCTGCCCGACTTCATGCAGTTGTACGGCACCTCGGACGCGCTGCCCTGGTGGTGGCAGCCCTTCGCCAACCCGGCCTTCGCCCTCGCCATGACCGTGCTGCTGCCCATGGCGGTCGCAGCCCTGCTCGGCTTCTTCGTCTTCCGACGCCGGGTGAAGGGCGCCTACTTCGCGATCCTCAGCCAGGCGCTTGCGGCGGCCCTGTCGATCTGGCTGATCGGCCAGCAGGCCACGACCGGTGGCACCAACGGGCTGACCGACATCCAGGGCTTCTTCGGCTACTCGCTCAACGACCCCGTCAACCAGCGGATGGTGTACTTCGTCATCGCAGCCGTGCTGCTGGTGCTGATGGCCGCCGCCCGGCAACTGTTCGTCAGCCGGTACGGCGAACTCCTCATCGCCGTACGGGACTCCGAGGAGCGCGTCCGCTTCCTCGGCTACAACCCGGCCAACGTCAAGCTGGTCGCGTACGTCGTCGCGGCGGGCATGGCGGGACTGGCGGGCGCCCTCTTCGTCCCGGCCGTCGGCATCATCTCCCCGGCCCTGATCGGGATCGTGCCGTCCATCGGCTTCGTCATCGGCGCCGCGGTCGGCGGCCGGGCCAGCCTCGTGGGCGCGGTGCTCGGCGCGATCGCGGTGTCCTGGGCGCAGAGCACGCTCTCCGACGCCTTCCCCGCCGCGTGGACGTACCTCCAAGGCCTGCTGTTCGTGGTGGCGGTCGGCTTCCTGCCCGGCGGACTGGCGTCCCTGGTGATTGTCCTGCGCAACCGCCGTACCCGTACGACCCCGACAGGAGAGACAGCATGAGCGGCGAGGGACTGACCGTCCGCGACCTGCGGGTGACGTTCGACGGCTGCACGGCCGTCGACGGCGTGGACCTGGACATCCGCCCCGGCGACCTGCGCTTCCTCATCGGCCCGAACGGCGCCGGCAAGACCACCCTCGTCGACGCGGTCACCGGCCTGGTCAAGGCCACAGGATCGGCCCGCTTCGGCGGCGAGGAACTCCTGGGCAGGCCCGTGCACCGCATCGCCCGCATGGGCATCGGGCGTACGTTCCAGACGGCCACGGTCTTCGAGGAGCTGACCGTCCTGCAGAACCTCGACATCGCGGCGGGCGCCGGACGCGGCCCGCTGACGATGCTCCGGCGCCGCAAGGGCATCCCCGAGCCGGTGACCAAGGCGCTGGAGACCACGGGCTTGACGGACTTGCGCGACCGTCCGGCGGGTGTGCTGGCCCATGGCCAGAAGCAGTGGCTCGAGATCGGCATGCTACTGGTCCAGGACGTGAAGCTGCTGCTGCTCGACGAGCCCGTCGCCGGCATGAGCCACGACGAACGCGAGGCGACCGGCGAACTGCTGCGACGGGTGAGCGGGGACCGCACGGTCGTCGTCATCGAACATGACATGGACTTCATGCGCTCCTTCGCCCGCAGCGTCACCGTCCTGCACGCAGGCAAGGTGCTCAGCGAGGGTTCGGTCGCCGCGGTCCAGGCCGATCCGAGGGTCCAGGAGGTCTATCTCGGGCGCGCCTGCGAACCCGAGCCCGCCGCCCAGGCGGCCACCGCTTCCGTACCTGTCGCCGAGGAGGCGTGACGCCCATGCTGGAGATCAACTCCGTTCAGGCGGGCTACGACCGCACGACCGTGCTGCACGGTGTGACCGTCTCCGTCCCGAAGGACGGCGTCGCGACTGTCCTCGGCCACAACGGCGCCGGCAAGAGCACCCTCCTGCGTGCCGCCATGGGCCTGCTCAGGCCGAAGAGCGGGACCGTCCTGCTGGACGGCGAGGACATCACGCGCCTCGCCCCGAACCGGCGCGTGGCCCGCGGCATGGCGTACGTCCCGCAGGGCCAGCAGTCATTCCCGCACCTCACCACCGCTGAGAACCTCCAACTCGTCGCCGACGGCCGCCCCGACGGCAAGGAGGCCACCGCGGAGGCCCTGGATCTCTTCCCGGTGCTGCGAGAGTTGTCCGGCCGGCGCGCCGGACTCCTCTCCGGCGGCCAGCGCCAGCAACTCGCCATCGCCCGGGCCCTGATCACCCGGCCCAGGCTCCTCCTGCTCGACGAACCGACCGAGGGCATCCAGCCCTCTGTCGTCGCCGAGATCGAGGAGACGATCCTCGCCCTGACACGGCGCGGTGGCCTGTCCGTCCTGCTCGTCGAACAGCACGTGGGCTTCGCCATGCGGGCGGCCGAGCGGTACTACGTGCTGGAAGCAGGACGGGTCACGTCCTCCGGCGATGGCGGGACGGGCGCCGAGCAAACAGTGCGGGCGGCGCTCAGCGTGTGACACCTGGGGCGGGCGCCGCAGCGCCCGCTCCAGTGGAGCGGGCGGTCGCACCAGCGGTCCAGGAGCACCTGGTCGTGGCCGACAGCGAGGAGGCCGGCGGCGGTGGTGGTGCGGTAGTCCTCGACGGCCGCCACCAGCGCGGCGGTGGCGGACGCGTCGAGCATGGCGGTCATCTCGTCGCAGATCAGCCGGTGCGGGCGGTGCAGCGCCAGGGCCCGGGTGAGGCAGGCGCGTTGGAGCCGGCCGTCGCTGACCTCGTGCGGGCGACGGCCCAGGAGGTCAGGGGGTGGGGTCGACGGCGGCGGTCGGCTCGGCGACGCGTTCCGGGATCTCGTCGCGGCGGCCGGTGGCGCGCAGGGGTTCGGCGATCAGGTCGGTGAGCCTTCAGGCGGGGGGCGGCGGAGAGGCGGGGCTGCTGGAACACCACGCCGAAAGCGGTGCGGTGGGCGGGTGGGGCGCGGTGACGCCAGTGTCGTACGGGTTCGCCGTCGAGCGTCACGGTGCCTGCGTCGGGGCGGTGCCACAAGGCTGCGAGGGCCGAGAAGACCGACGGCCTCGCCGCGTGCGACGGTCAGCGAGGCGTCTCGCACGATGGGAGCCTTCCTGTCGTATCCGGTGGCGGTGGCGCGCAGTTCAAGCACGGATTCCTCCGGAACGTGCGGATGGGGACAGGCGGTTCCGCCGCTCGTCGGAGGCTGGGGTGGCGCAGGTTGCGGAGGCGCGCTCGAGGAGGGCCTGGAGCAGGCCGCGGCTGATCATCAGCAGGGCCCGGCCCGGGCCGTCCATCGGATGTCACCACACATGCAACCGCCATGATCACCCCGTGCCGATCACGGGTGGGACCGATCTGTTAGGAATTCACGGATGGCGGGAGCGGTGGCGCGGGCGAGGTCCACGGCAGTCTGGAGGTCGTCGCCGATCGGGATCGTGGCCAGTTGTCCGTTGGGGAGGGTGTCGGCGGCCGCTTCGGCAAGAGCGGTGGGGTGGCGTGGGTCGGTGCCCGGGAAGATGAGGGTCGGCACGGTGATCGTCGCGAGTTCGTCGACGCTGCGGAAGGAACGGTCGTGGCCGATAGCGGCTGCGGCCACGATGCTGGCGGGGTCCGATCGGGGGATGGCGTCGCGCACCATGGCGCCGACAACAGGAGGGAAGTCGGCGAGGATGGGCTCCCAACCCGCCTCGATGCCCTCCGCCTCGACGCGGGCGGCGAACGCGTCGAGGAAGCGGATCTCGGCCTCCTTGGCCTCGTCGTCCTCAATGTCCTCAACCCCGATGAGCACGGCCGCCCGGACCCGGTCCGGGTATGCGGCCGCCGTCCGAAGGGTGATCGTGGAGCCCAAGCCTGCGCCGGCGAGCACGGCGCTGGAGAGACCGATGTGGTCCAGGAGCCACGTCATGTCCTCGACATACTGGGCCCAGGTGTAGCGGGCCGGGTCCTTGCAGACCGACCGGCCGTAGCCCCGCAGGTCGGGCAGTACGACCATGAAGCGATCGGCAAGCCGTTCGGCCAGGGGAAGCATGCTCTTGTGGTCAGGGCCGCCGGCATGCATAAGGACCAGGGTCTGCCCCTCTCCAGTGATGGTGGCGTGCAGGGTGCAGTCGTCGGCCGCCTGGTAGCTGATCTCTTCCATGAACCGAATTTAGAGCCGCCGCACCAGCGTTCGGTACGCCTTGATCCGCCGACAGACATCGCGATCCCGCCACTCTCGACGTCACCGCGCCCAACTGCCCACCCTCACCAACAGGCGAACTTAGACCTGGGACCCGGTCATCCGGCGAAAGTCACCGGTGCGCGGCGGCGCCGTCGACGTACTCTCGGCCCCGTACCGCACCGCGTGGCGGCCTCCAGCCCATCACCCTGTCCCGGAGGTCCCGCATGCCCGCGCTCGAAGTACGCCCCTTCCGCCGCGACGACCGCGACCAGCTCACCGAACTGATCAACATGCACGTCGGCGCCGTCGTCCCCGGCGTCTCGGTTTCCGTCAACACCGTGCTCAGCGGCCTGGAACGGCAGCCGGACGAGCTCATCACCGACCCGTGGGTGAGCGAGCGGGTCACGCTCGTCGCCGAGCAGCGCCGATACGTCGTCGCCGCGGCCCATCTGCTGCGCTACCGGGCCGACAGCGAGGTTGGCGGGGACTACCGGGACGCCGGTGAGATCCAGTGGTTCGTCTGCCGTCCGCCGGCCTCCTTCTGGGCGGACTCGGAGGCGGCGGCAGACCTGCTGATGGCCACCTGCCTGGCGCAGCTCGCCCGCTGGAACGTCCGCATCCGGTACGCCGACGGCGCTCTGCCCGCCCCGGCCGTCTACGGATTGCCCCGGCCCTGGCCACATGTCCGCGCCCGCTACGAACGCGCGGGCTTCCGGCACACCGGTGACACGGAGGTGTTGCTGATCGCGTACGTCGCCGACCTGCCTCGGCCCGAACCGCGTCCCGGCGTCACGGTCGACCGCACCCTGGGGGAGTGCGGTACCCGCTTCACGGCGTACGTCGACGGGCAGGCCCTGGGCTTCATCGAGGTCGACACGGCCCTGGGCCGCCCCGAACGCCACACGCGGACCGCGGGCTTCGCCGACATCGGCAATCTGCACATCGACCGCGCCCACCACGGGCAGGGACTGGAGCACCGGCTGCTCGCCCAGGCCGCCGACTGGCTGCGCCTGTGTGGGCGTCGACCGCCTCCTCGCCTACGAGCCGGCCACCGACTGGACCGCGATCGACCACCTGATCACCGCGGGCTTCCGCGAACTGACCCGCACGGACCGCCGCTGGGAGTACCGCCCGCGGTGACGACCTCGGGGGCAAGGCGGGTCGGCCCGGTCCGTGACGTGAGAAGGGCCGTACGGGTTGGGGGAGTTGTGAGGCTGGGCGGTGGGGCTGGGCGCCGCGCCCGAGAAGGACGCCGCGTACGACGCCGAGGCCCTGCGCAAGGCCGCCGGTGTCGCCGCCCGCGCCCTCGCCGGCTCCAAGAAGGCCGCGTTCGCGCTGCCGCTGGGCGACTCCGGTGACGTCGGCGCCGTCGCCGAGGGCGTGCTGCTCGGGGCGTACGCCTTCGACGTCTACAAGGAGAACGCCAAGGACACCGGCAAGGGCGCCCAGGGCAAGAAGAACGTCGCCCCTGGCCGAGGCCGCGCTGCTCGGACCTGGGCCCGTAGTGGTGGCGCCCGGCGGCGTGCCGGGGCGCAAGCTGCGGCTGGTGTTCACCGACCGGCTGCTCTGCCGCGATCCTCGAGGTCAGGACTTGTTCGCCGACGCCGGGGCCGAGGGCGTCGGAATCCGCGGACGGCACGGAAGTCCAGGGCAGACGCCCCCTGGCGGGACGCCCCGGCGCAAGGCGGTCGTCTCCGGCAAGAAGAAGCAGAACACCATCAGCGACTCCGGCAGTCGTCGCCGGAACTTTTCCCGGTACAGCGCGAGATCCTCGACCGCGCCCGAGAGGTCGCTCGGCGTGGGTGCGCGATGCTGTGGGATGGAGGCCATGACTCGTGGCAGCCTTGTTCCGCACGAAGAGAAGGGAAGGGCTGTCGGCCGTGACGCTCGTGACCCTCTGGGCGCCCGCACACGGGACAGCGAGCCGAGAAACAAGTCCTGACCCAGGGTCGGGTCGGAGACGACGGGGGGCTCGTTGAGGCGTGTGACCGGCCGGTCGGGGCCCGCGGTGCTGCCCCCGTCGCTGCGCGTGTGGCTCGGGCTGATCGCGGCCCTCGCCGCGCTGGTGGTCGTCGTGCTCGGGGGCCTGTACGCCGGCGACGGCGCGCCCGGCAGGGTGGACGCGCGGATCTGGGCGGCGGTGGACGGTGCGGGGCCGTCGTGGCGGTACGTCGCTCTGGGCATCGACTTCCTGGGGGAGCCCGCCGGAGCGGCGATGTTGGTCCTGGTCGCCGTGAGCGGATGCCTGTTGCTTCGGCGGCCTCGGGCGGCGGTGCTCGTCGTTGCCGGTGCCGGGCTGAGCGTGGGGACGACGACGCTGCTCAAGCCCCTGGTGGGACGCACCATCCACGGTGACGACAACCTGTCCTATCCGAGCGGGCACACCGCCTTCCTCACCGCGCTCGCCCTCGTGGTGGGGCTGTTCGTGGCCGGACGGTTCGGCCTCGGCAGGGCGGTCGGCGCGTCGCTCGTATTCGCCGCGGCGCTGGTTGCCGGCGCCGCCATGGGGTGGGCGCAGGTCGCCCTGGGCGCGCACTATCCGACCGACGTCATCGGCGGCTGGTGCACCGCGCTGGCGGTGGTAACGGCGACCGCATGGCTGGTCGATCGGACGGCCGACGCCCTTGGGCGGGAGCGTCTCTGACGTCACGTCACGTCATGTCACAGTTACGTCGCGCCATGTCATGTCACGCCAGGCGGCGGAACACCGGCTTCACCGGCCGTCCCCCCAGCCAAGGGGTGGGGTCGGCGGCGTCCAGTGCCTTTCGGTACACCGCACATGCCTGCGCCACCACCTCGACGGTGCGGTCGATGTCGGCCTCGCCGAGCGCGCTGCTCACCACGAACGACGGGGCCAGCACCCCGCCCGCGAGGAGTTGGCGCAGGAACAGGGTGCGGTACCGCTGCGACGGCTGCCGGTTCTCGTCGAGGGTGGCGAAGACCAGGTTGCTGGCCCGGCCGCGGACGACGACGTGGTCGCCGACGCCCATGCCGGCCGCCGCCTCACGGACACCGGCGGCCAACCGCTCGCCGAGTGTGTGGAGTCGGTCGGTGATGCCCTCTTCGACGTACGTCGTGAGCACGGCCGTCGCGGCCGCCAGCGAGTGCGTCTCCGCGCCGTGCGTGGTGGAGAGGAGGAACACCCGGTCGCCGGAGTGGCGCAGTCCGCCCCGCTCCATCAGCTCGCGGCGCCCGGCCAGTGCGGAGACGGCGAACCCGTTGCCCAGCGCCTTGCCGAACGTGGAGAGGTCGGGGACGACGCCGTACAGGCCCTGGGCGCCCGCCTCGGACCAGCGCAAGCCGGTGATCATCTCGTCGAAGACGAGCACGCAGCCGTGCCGGTCGGCCAGTTCGCGCAGGCCCGCGAGGTAGCCGGGCGGTGGCTCGGTGTGGGTGGCGGGTTCCAGGATCAGGCAGGCGATCTCGTCCTGGTGGCGGGTGAGCAGCTCCTCCGTGGCGGTCAGGTCCCCGTACGGGAACGTCACGGTGAGGTCGGTGGTCGGCGCCGGAATGCCGGCCGACATCGGTGTCGTACCGATGAACCAGTCGTCGGTGGAGAAGAAGGGGTGGTCGGCGCAGATCGCCACCCGCTGGCGGCCGGTGGCGGCGCGGGCCAGGCGGACCGCGGCGGTGGTGGCGTCGGAGCCGTTCTTGGCGAACTTCACCATCTCGGCGGTCGGCACCGTGGCCAGGAAGCGTTCCGCCGCCTCGACCTCCAGGATGGACGGCCTCACGAAGTTGCTGCCGCGGTCGAGTTCGCGCCGTACCGCCTCGGTCACGCGCGGGTGGGCGTGGCCCAGGCTGACCGAGCGCAGGCCGGAGCCGTACTCGATGTAGCGGTTGCCGTCGACGTCCCACACGTGGGCACCGCGGCCGTGACTGATGACCGGGGCCAGGTTCTCGGGGTATTGGTCGTCGCCCTTGGCGTAGGTGTGCGCGCCCCCGGGGATCAGGGCGTGCAGCCGCTCGTTCGCCTGCCGTGACCGGGGCAGCAGGAGCTCTTCGCCTGAGTTGTCCACGCCTGCTTCACCTCTCCATTCGCTTCAGGACCTCGGCCAGGCTCGGCGCCTCCCGGTCCCGCCGGGACATCGATGTGACCGGCAGCGGCCAGGGGATGGCCAGCTCCGGGTCGTCGTAGGCGATCGTCACGTCCTCGGCCGGGTCGTGCGGGCGGTCGATCCGGTACGAGGTGTCGGCGGTCTCGGTCAGCGCCTGGAAGCCGTGCGCGCATCCCGCCGGGATGTAGAGGGTCGTCTGCGTCTCGCCGGACAGTTCGAAAGAGGCCCGGCCCAGGTACGTCGGTGAGTCCGGCCGCAGGTCCACGACCACGTCGAAGATCCTGCCGTACGAGCAGCGCACCAGCTTGGCCTCGCCGGCGCCGGAGCGCAGGTGCAGGCCGCGCAGCACGCCCCGGGCCGAGCGGGACACGCTGTCCTGGACGAAGGCGTGCGGGTCGAGGCCCACCGAGCGGATCACGTCGGCGTCGAAGGTGCGGCAGAAGAAGCCGCGTTCGTCGGCGTAGGGCGTCGGCTCGAAGAGGAACGCGCCCGCGATCTGAGGGACTTCGGTCGCTTTCATGAGGCCTCCGTCGCCGGGAGCAGGGACGCGGTCAGGGCGGTGAACTGGTGCTCCACGCGCCGGACAGCGGCCAGGTTCCGCTCGGCGAGGGTCCGCCGCAGCTCCGCCGATCGCTTCTCCAGCGCCCGGAACTGCTCCAGCAGCCGGTCGGCGTCGACCTCGCGGGCCGGGTGGCAGTACGCATCGAGGCCCATCTCCGCCATCAGCACGTCGCTCTTCGCCGAATAGCTGAGCGCGAGCGTCGGCGTGCCGACCTTCACCGCGCAGACCAGGTTGTGGTAGCGGGTCGCCACCACGGCGTCGGCAGCCGCCGCCTCCTTCATCAGGTCGGCGAGCGAGGTCGCCTCGGCGGCGGTGACGAGCGGCGAGTCCACCGCGTCGAGGACCGCGGCGACCACCGGCGCGTCGAGCTCGTCGCCGATGAGCAGCCGGACCGGCCTGCCGTCCTCGACCAGCGCGCGGACGAACCGGGTCGTCCCGTCGAGGTAGCGTCGGTGGATCTCCTCGGCCCGGGCGCGCTCGTCGTTGCCGCCGTGGAAGGCCATCACGCCGACGCAGACCGGGCCCGGCGGGTCCGCGGGCGCGCTCGCGCGCGGGTTCGGCAGGGCGAAGGTGAGGTCCGGATAGACCTCGTCGCGCGCGGTGTCCACGCCCATCGCCCGCATCGCCTCGCGGGACATGGCGCCCCGGAACGACCTGTACGTGGCCAGCCGTGCCGACCAGCGCACCAGGGCTCGGGTCGCCCGGTGGCTGATCGGGGAGGCGCCGACGCTGACCAGCGCGACCCGGGTGCGAAACAGCCGGCCGCTCGCGCAGAGCAGGAACAGCGAGTACGGGAAGCCCCACGGCCGCAGCGGCAGCGTGGCCTCCAGCACGCCCATGCCCGGCACGATCACCACGTCGTGCCGGCGCACCCAGGCGGCGGTGCGGACGGCGTCGACGAGTTTGCCCAGACCCTTCCCGGCGATCGCGCCCGCGCTCGACGCGGTCCGGTACTCCCCGCTGTACCAGTTCAGCCGTGTCGCGGGGATGCCGTACCGGGTCGACACGACCTCGGGTCCGCCGCACAGCGCGTCCACGACCGCCTCCGGGTGCTCGGCGCGGAGGTACCCGAGCACGGCCTCGAGCGAACCGTCGTTGCCGAGGTTGCCGGAGCCGAGCAGACCGAACAGCCCGACGCGCACCGGAGCCCTCACGCCTGCCTCCCTTCACGGCCGGCGACAAGGGCGTCGACGGAGACGGTCAGCCGGCCCGGATCGACCGGGGCGCGGTCCTCGACCCGCTCGCCGGCGCCCGGCCGGGCCCGGCTGGTCATCCACGCGGCCAGGTGGCGGTAGCACGCGCGCCGGTCGGCCGGGGACAACGGCGCCCGCTGGATGGCGGAAACGAAACCCCAGACGTACTCGGCGAGCAACCGGGGCGTCGGGTGCAGCGGGCCCGCCCGGCGCGGGTCCAGGTTGACGCACCGGGAGCGCTTGGACGGGTTCGCCCGCTCGGCGCGGGTGGGGTGGTCGCGGCGGAAGTACAGCAGCTCCGGCACCTGGTGGAAGGGGCCTTGCAGGACGATCTGGGCGACGAACGTGCGGTCCGCGTGGTGGTAGCTGTCGTGCGGCCTGACCCTGCGCAGCATGTCGGCCCGCAGCACGCCGTAGAAGTCGTCGCCGCCGGGCTCGAACAGGAAGCTGCGGAAGCGCTCCGGCGCGTGCGGGGAGGCGGTGGCGAGCGTGTAGTCGTACGGGACTTTCACCTTGCCGTCGCCGTCGATGACCGCCTGGTCGGCGTGGGCGAGGACCACGTGCGGCCGCTCGTCCAGCGCCTCCACACAGCGCCGCAGCAGGTCCCGGGCGTACAGGTCGTCATGCGAGGCCCACTTGAACAGCTCGCCGCGGCACGCGGTGAACACGTAGTTGTGGTTGGGCGCGGCGCCGATGTTCCGGGTCAGCCGGATGTACCGGATGCGGGAGTCCTGGGCTGCGTACTTGCGGCAGATGTCCTGGGTCCCGTCGGTCGAGGCGTTGTCGGAGATGACCAGTTCGAAGTCCTCGTAGGTCTGGCCGAGCAGGGCGTCGAGCGACTCGGCGAGGTACTCCTCGCCGTTGTAGACAGGCAGGCCGATGCTCAGCCTGGGTTGCGCGGTCATGAAGTCCTCACTTCGGGAACGGAGTTGTGGTGGCGCTCGCGCAGGGCGGCCCGCAGCTGCAGCCACCACACGGCGGAACCGCAGGCGTTCGCGGCGGCGACGCCCCAGGCCGAGCCGACCGCGCCGGCCGCGGCCGCCCCGGCGAGGCCGCCGCCGACGTAGCAGGCGGAGGCGAACAGCTGGCAGCGCAGGCTGCGCTTGGCCGCGGCGAGCGCGCGCAGCCCCGCCGCCGCGCCGACGCCGAAGCTGACGGCCGAGACGCCTAGCGAGATCGGCACGATGAGCCGGGTGGCGGAGTCCCAGACCTGGCCGAGCAGGTGCTCGCCGGCCCAGTCCGGCACCAGGAGCAGCGCGCCGCCCCACAGCAGCGCGAAGGCGGCCAGCGCGCCGGAGAGCAGACCGCAGAACCTGCCCAGCCGGTGCGGGGCCTGCCGCAGCACCCGTGCCGCCTCCGGTACGGTGACGAGCGAAACGCCCATCAGCACGGCGAGGAACGGGCCGAGCAGGAGCTCGGCGCCCCGGACCGCACCCACCGCGCCGACCCCGGCGATCGCGCCGAGCCCGTACGCCCGCAGCTGACTCGCACCGCTGAGGCTGACGTTCTCGACCAGGTACCGGTAGCCGAGGTCGCGCTGCTCGCGCAGCCACGCCCGCGCCAGGGCCGGTCTGGGCCGGATGCCGGACTGGAAGCAGCCGTACCCCGCGGCCACCGCGGCGGACCCGCCCCAGGCGAGCACAAAGCCCGCCACGCTGCCCGCCTTGGCCGCCATCACCAAGGCAGGGACGAGCGCGACGCCCCACACGACGTCGTTGACGAACGCCTTCCGCCCGGCGCCCGCGGCGAAGAACGCAAATCGCCAGGCGTCCTGCAGGAGCAGCCCCGGCAGCACGATGGCGAGGCCGACGAACGCTCCCCCCAGCCGGCCTCCGAGACTCAGCCCGGCCGCCATGGACACCACGCCGATGACGGCACCGACGCCCAGCGCGGTACCCGACGCCCGGGCCGTCGCCGCACGCCAGGACGCGTCCGGCACGCCGCTGAAGCGCACCACGAGCGGATCGGAGGCGAGCCCGCGCGAGACGTTCAGCACCACGCCGTAGGTCACCCAGACCAGGGTGAACGCGCCGAACGCGGCCAGCCCCAGCGAGCGTGCCACGTACATCCCCACCAGGAAGTTGCCGATGCTGGAGGCCGCCTGGTCGGCCAGTCCCCAGGACAGCCGGCCGGCGATGGCGCGCCTGGCCCCCGCCGCCGTCGGCCTCGTCTTCTCCTCCTCGGTGGTCATCGGCGTCATGCCTTGATCAGCCCGGCGCCGCGCAGGGCGTCGGCCGCGGCGGCGACGGCGTCGAACGGCAGTCCGGACCGCTCGGCGACGTCCAGCAGACTGTGCTCGCCGTCGGAGAGATTGAGCACCCAGAGCATGGCCATCTGGGCCTGCTTGGTGTCGCTGCGGCCGCCGAGCGCTTCGTACAACCCTCGTCGACCGAGCTGGGGTTCGCCGTAGGGACTGAGGTTGAGGTACCGCCGGTTGCGGTCGAGGACGGCGAACGCCTCGCGGCAGACGGCGAGCGTGTCCGCCATCGCCTCGGGGGAGACGAAGTCCAGGTTGTCCGCCGAGGTGTGGTACTCGGGGTAGCCGGCGTACGGGGTCCGGCTGAGCGAGCCCACGCCGAGATCGAACCCGGGCGAGCAGAATTGCCGCTCGTCGTAGCCGTAGGGAGTGAACTCGGTGACGTGGTGCGGGCGTTCGGAGGCGGCCAAGACGTGTCGCATCACGCGGTCGATCTCCGCGTCGCCGCGCCTGCTCTGCTTGTACGTCAACCGGCCCGAGTCGCCCGCGCAGGCCAGCACCAGCCCGTGCTTGACCCGCTCCACCCGCTCCGCGTTGCGGGCCAGCCAGGTGATCGCCCCGATGGTGCCGGGCGCGAAGACGAATCGGTAGGTGTAGTACGGGGTTCGTTCCGCCAGCGTCCGGGCCAGGAACGTCGCCACCGCGATGCCGGCCAGGTTGTCGTTGGCCAGCGACGGGTGGCAGACGTGGGACGAGACGATCACCTCGTCGGGGACCTGACCCGGGATCACATGCTCGGCGTAGGTGAGGTGGCCGTCCGCGAGGGTGGAGTCGACGCACACCTCGTAGTCGCCGTCCGGCAGCGCGTCCAGGGTCTCCTGGGCCAGGCAGAACCCCCATTCCGGCTGGTAGTAGCTGGTGCGGTACGGCACCCAGGACGGGTGGTCCGGCAGGGTGTGCAGGTGTGCGCGGAGTTCGGCCAGCGGCATGGTCCGCGACACCGGCACGCTGTAGCCGAGCACGTGCAGGCTGGACTCGGCGAAGTCGACGACCCGGTGGCCGGTGGCGTCGGCGATGTACGCGTCGCGGATGTTCCACTCCTGCGGCACCGTCCAGTCGAGCACTTGCGTCCCGGTCGGGACCTCGTGCATCTCCAGCGGGATGTACTCGCCGACGATGTCCAGGGTGGCGCGCACACCGTCGCCCGTGATGCTCCGGCAGAGCGGGTACATCCGCTCCACCAGGGAGTACATCTCGGCGCCGACCGTGGTCATCGGCGCCACCGCAGGGTGTCGTCCACGGCACCGGCCTCGGACGCCGCGCGCAGCACGGCGAGCCGGGTGAAGCGCTGGTCGAAGTCCTCCCGGGTCAGCCCGTGTTTCCGGTAGGCGTCGGCGAGTTCGAGCGCGCCCCGCTTCACCGTCCACTCGCAGTCGAAGCCGGGGATCGCGGCGCGGAACCGGGAGAAGTCCACCCGGTACGACCGCGGATCGGCGCCGGTCTCCCCGGTGATCACCACCTTGGAGCCGTCCACCGCCTCGGCGACCTGCCCGGCGATCTCGGCGACCGTGACGTTGTTGATCTCGCTGCCGATGTTGAACGCCCGGTCGTGCACCGCTTCGCGCGGCGCGGTCAGCGCGGCCGTGAAGGCCCGTGCGATGTCGGCGGCGTGCACCAGCGGGCGCCAGGGGGTGCCGTCGGAGAGCACCAACACCTCGCCGGACAGCAGCGCGTGGCCCACCAGGTTGTTCAGCACGATGTCGGCGCGCAGCCGGGGTGAGTAGCCGAAGGCGGTGGCATTGCGCATGAACACGGGGGTGAAGTCGCCGTCGGCCAGCGCGTGCAGGTTGTCCTCCACCCGCACCTTGGACTCCGCGTACGGCGTCACCGGGCGCAGCGGGGCGTCCTCGCCCACCAGGTCGTCGCCGCCGGCGGCGCCGTACACCGAGCAGGTCGAGGCGTACAGGAAGCGCCGCACTCCGGCGTCGCGGGCCAACCGGGCGAGCCGTACGGACGCGTGGTGGTTGATGTCGTAGGTGAGTTCCGGCGCCAGCGATCCCAGCGGGTCGTTGGAGAGCGCGGCCAGGTGGATCACGGCGTCCACCCCGGCCAGGTGCTCGGCCGTGACGTCGCGCAGGTCCACCCGGTGACCCTGCGGGTCCGTGGGTGTCGGACCGAGGACGCAGTCGGCGAACAGGCCGGCGTCGAGGCCGACGACCTCGTGCCCGGCGGCGGCGAGGACCGGGGCCATCGCGGTGCCCAGGTAGCCCTGGTGTCCGGTGAGCAGTACGCGCAAGGTTCAACCCCCCAGGTTGAGAGTGAGTTTGGTGGCGGCGAACGCTTCGGCGTAGCGCTCGTGGCATTCGATGCCGCGGATCCGCGCGAGGCCCAGGAAGGCCTCCCGGTCGTACCAGGGCCGGTGCCGCTGCGAGGGGTAGTGCTCCTGCAGCAGCCGCACCTTCCGTTCGGCGATCTCCGGCGACAGCGGCTGGTACGCCACCGGACGGCCCAGGTCGCCGTCCCACTTGACGATCTCGTAGCCGAGCACGAGGTGGTCGCGGAATCCGGTGGTCACCAGCTTCGCCAGGCCGCGGTGATCCTGGTGGGCGTCGTCGGTGCGCGGGGCCAGCACCAGGTCCGGCTCGGTGCGCTCGCGCAGCTCCTCGACCGCGGACTTGGCCTCGTCCCAGTGCGCGGGCATCCGCCCGTCCGGCAGCTTGAGCACGGTCGGCCGCAGGTCGGCGCCCGGGCAGAAGGCGGCGAGCGCGGCCTGCTCCTCCTGCTCGCGCTCGCTGCCGCCGCCGGAGAGCACCAGCGCGTCGACGCGGACACCCGGCCGCGCGAGGCACAGCGTCAGCAGCGTGCCGCCCGCGCCGATGGCGATGTCGTCGCAGTGCGCGCCGACCGCGACGATCCGGTCCAGGCGCCCGGTGCCGAGCCGGATCATGCCCGTACCCCCGCGACGTCGTCCCGTTCCCACACGGCCCACGGGCGCTCGCCCCGGGCGTAGGCGGCGTCCAGCGCGGCCCGCTCCTTCACGGTGTCGGTCGGCTTCCAGAAGCCGCGGTGCCGGTGCGCCACCAGACGGCCACGCTTGGCCAGTTGGGCGCAGCCGTCGGCGACCAGGTCCCCGCCCTGAGGTATGTGGTCGAAGACCTCCTGGCGGAGCACGAAGTAGCCGCCGTTCTCCCACAGCGGCATGTCGCTCACCGCGGTGATGCCCCCGACCAGTCCGTCCTCGCCCAGGTCCACGCAGTGGAACGAGGACTGCGGCGGCACCACCATCATCGACGCGCCCGCGTCGCGCTGCGCGAAGGAGTCGATCATCTGCGGCAGCGGGGCGTCGGTGAGCACGTCGGCGTAGTTGGCGAGGAACATCTCGTCGCCGTCCAGGTGGTGCCGCACCCGGCGCAGCCGCTCCCCGATCGGTGACTCGATGCCGGTCTGCGCGAACGTGATCGTCCAGTCGGCGATGTCGGTGGACAGCAGCTCGGTGCGCCCGTTACGCAGCACGAAGTCGTTGGACGTCGTCTCCTCGTAGTTGAGGAAGAAGTCCTTGATGTGGTGCGCCCCGTAGCCCAGGCACAGGATGAACTCCGTGTGCCCGAAGTACGCGTAGTAGCGCATGACGTGCCAGATCAGCGGCCGTGGGCCGACCATCGCCATCGGCTTGGGCACGTCGTCGGAGGATCCGCTGCGCATCCGCATCCCGTAACCGCCGCAGAACAGAACGACCTTCATGACCTACCTCACCTCGACAATGCTCAGCTCCGGGATGGGAAAGACCAGTCGGCCGCCCCAGTCGTGCACGAAGGACAGTTGCTCGATCAGCTCGGCCCGCAGGTTCCACGGGAGGACGAGCACGTAGTCCGGTCGGTCGGCGGCTATCCGCTCGGGCGGCAGGACGGGGATGCGGGTGCCCGGGGTGAACCTGCCGTGCTTGTAGGGGTTGCGGTCGACCGTGTACGGGAGCAGGTCGGGCCGGATGCCGCAGTGGTTGAGCAGGGTGTTGCCCTTGCCGGGGGCGCCGTAGCCGACGACCGTCTGGCCGCGCTCGGCCGCCTCGATGAGGAACTTCAGCAGGTCCCGGCGCACCTTGGCCACCCTGGCGGTGAACTCGGTGTATCCCGACAGCTCCTGGAGTCCGGCGGCCTTCTCCCGGTCCAGTACGTCGGCCACCCGCCGGGTCGGCTCGCCGGCCACCTCGGTGGGCCGGGCCCACAGCCGGATGGAGCCGCCGTGTGTGGGCAGCAGTTCGACGTCCACGAGCGAGAGGCCGCCGCTCGCCAGCGCCCGGATCGCGGAGGCGACTGTGTAGTACTGGAAGTGCTCGTGGTAGATCGTGTCGTACTGGTTCTGCTCGATCAGGGTCAGCAGGTGCTGCACCTCGATGGAGACCCAGCCGTCGTCGGCGACCAGGGTGCGCAGCCCCTGGGTGAACCCGACCACGTCGGGGATGTGCGCGTACACGTTGTTGGCCACGACCAGGTCCGCCGGGCCGTGTTCGGCGCGGACCGCCGAGCCGGTGTCCGGGGTCAGGAACTCGGTGAGCGTGGGCACCCCCGCGTCCCGCGCCGCGGCGCCGACGTTCACCGACGGCTCGATGCCGAGGCAGCGGATCCCCCGGTCCGCCACGTGCTTCAGCAGGTACCCGTCGTTGCTCGCGACCTCGACCACGAAGGCGTCGGGGCTCAGCTCCAGCCGCTGTACGGCGTCGGCGACGAAGGTTCGCGCGTGCTCCACCCAGGAGGTCGAGTACGAGGAGAAGTACGCGTACTCCTTGAACGTCTCCTCCGGCGTGATCAGCGGCGGGATCTGCGCGAGCCAGCAGTCGGTGCAGACCCGCAGATGCAGCGGGTATGCCGGCTCCGGCAGGTCCAGTTGGTCCGCGGCGAGAAAGCTCTCACACGGTGGCGTCGCCCCGAGGTCGACGACGCTCGCCAGCGCCGCCGAGCCGCAGAGTCGGCATCGTGTCATCTACTGCCCCCCATTGATTCCGTCCGACCCGCGATCGCGGTGCGGTACTCCTCCACCAGGCGCTCAAGGCCGACGGCCGGGCTGAAACCCTGCTCGTAACGGCGCCGGGCCGCCTGGCCCATCTCCCGGTTGCGACCCGGCCCGGCCGCGATCCGGCGCATCCGGGACGCGAGCGAGGCGGCATCGCCCGGCCGGTGCAGCAGCCCGGTCACCCCGTCCTCGACGAGTTCGACGAACGCGCCGTGACCGGCTGCCACGACCGGCACCCCGGCCGCCATCGCCTCCACGACCACCAGGCCGAACGCCTCCAGCCAGGTCGAGGGAGCCACCACGGCGACCGACCGCGCGACGGCCTTCCGGCTCTCCGCCGGGTCCAGCAGACCGACGTGGCGCACGTCGTCGCGGCCCGCCGCCCAGGCGGTCACCTCCCGCTCCAGCGGCCCGGCGCCGGCGATCACCAGCGGCACGCCCACACCGCCGCTCGCGGCGATCTCGTCCCACGCGGCCATGAGCAGCCGTACGCCCTTGGCCGGAGCGAGCCGGCCGAGGTAGAGCAGATGCTCGCCGGCGCCCGATCGGCGGTCGTCCGGGTCCGGCACGAAGTTGTGCTTGACCGCCAGCCGCTCGGCCGGCATGCCGGAGCGCACCAGTACCTCGCGCTGCGCCGCGGAGATGCACAGGAACCGCTCCACGCCGGACCACCACCGCCGCCGGTTGACCGACAGGCTCACCGCGAGCGGCACCGTCGCAAGGCGGGAGTCGCGGTAGCAGCCGTGCCGGACGGCGGGCAGCGGCGCCGCCGACCCGACGCACTCGGCGCACGGCCGGCCGTCCCGCTGCAGCGTGCCGGGCGGGCAGACCTGGGTGTAGTTGTGCAGCGTGGCGACGGCGGGCACACCGGCGTCGGCGCAGGCGGCCAGGACCGCGGGCGACAGGAGCGGGAAGACGTTGTGGACGTGCACCACATCCGGCCGCTCGGCGCGCAGCCGGGCGGCGAGCTCCCTGCGGACCGCCGGGTTCCACGGCACGAGGAGCGGTATCGCGGCCTTGGCCGGCAGGGACCGGGCGGCGATGTCGTCGCTGCGCCGCTCGAACACCTCCACCCGGTGGCCGGCCGCGCGCAGCAGTTCCACCTCCTGGTCGACGACCTTGTTCTCCCCGCTCGGCTGCGCCGAGGCGTAGCGGTTGTGCACCACCAGGACATGCATGCTCGGGGTCACCTCCGATCCTGGGCCCAGCGCGGGACACGTCGTTGCGGGGCCGCCGCGGGTGCCGGCAGGGGCGTGGCCGCGGCCGGTGCCGCCGCCAGCAGCGAGGCGGCCACGGCCAGATGCAGTAGATACGGCGAGGCGTCGCCGAGACCGGCCTCGGTGTACGACGCGATCGCGCAGTAAGTGATCAGGAAGATCGCGCAGGCCCTCGGCAGCGACGGAGGGCGCAGCAGCGCGACGCCGCCCAGCACGAGGACGAACGCCGCCACGATGACGGTGCCGGTCAGACCCTGTTCGTGGTAGACGGCCAGCCAACTGTTGTCGATGGGCAGCCCGCCGAACGACTTGTCGCCCAAGCCCATGCCGAACAACCGCTCCGACGTCGTCCGGGGCGCCGCCAGCAGGGCGTCCCAGACCTTCTGCCGGCCGGTGAGGCTGGTGAAGTGCTCCTGGCTCTGTCCGCGCAGGAACCACGAGCGCAGCGCGGAGCCGAACCCCACCGCGGCCACGGCGGCGCACACCACCGCCCAGGCGAAGAACCGGCGGGCGGCGGCGCTGGTCAGGACGAGCGAGCCGATCGCCAACGTCAACGCGATGAGCAGGCCGAGCGTGGCCGTCCGGGTATGGGTCAGCGCGAGCAGGACGAGCGACGGCACGATGACCACCGCCGCGCTGCCCCGGTCGGTCCGGCGGCCCAGCACGAGCAGCACGGTGAGCCCGGTGATCACCGCGGCGTACTGTCCGATCTGCGGCGGGGTGAGCGGCCACAGCGCGCCGACCAGGCGCCCGCCGTACAGCTCGGGCAAGGCCGCGCCCGGCGAGATGACCAGGCCGGCGGCCACCGAACCGAGCACCGCGAAGTACATCCGGATGTGGTGCCGGACGAACGTCAGGCCGCCGTCCCACCAGCGGGTGAGCAGCCACAGCGTGCCGACGAACAGCGCCAGCCGGGCACAACGGAACAGCGCTCCGAACCCGGACTCCAGGTGCGCGCTGGCGATCACGCTCGGCACCAGCAGCAGGGTGAGCAGGAACACGTAGGCGCTGGGCCGGATGCGCAGCCGGAGATTGACGGCGAGCGCCAGCGTGAACGCGGCGACCAGCGCGCCCATGGTGACCATCTGGATGAGGGAGCGGGGCAGCGGGACGATGGTCTTCGCCCCGGCGGAGCCGAGGGTGTTGAGGACCAGCAGCCCCCAGACCGTCCCGACGATCTTCGGTGTGTGATCCCCGGCCATCTCAACCACCGTCCCGTGCGCGGAAGGTGCTCCCCGCGTCCTGCCGGTACGGCGCGGACCGCCACTGCCCGAAGTCGAGCACCCGGCTCGGGTCGTGGGCCACGAACTGCCACGGCCCGAGGTAGGTGTTGTCGTGCCAGCGGTTGTGCTGCCCCCGGGTGATCGCCTCGGCCACCCGCTCGCCCTGGTACGGCGACCAGTCCGGGTAGGTGCCGTAGTTGGCGAGGACCGCCATGCGGTCGCACTTCACCGTGCAGTCGACGACGGACTTGTCCAGCACGAAGCGGTTGTCGTGGATGTCCACCCGCTGGGTCTTCCACCGGCAGTCGGCGTAGAGCGGTGCGGTGGCGATCGCCGGCCGCACGCAGCGGTCGGTGTCCTTCACCAGCAGCGTGCAGTCACCGGACGAGGTGTTGGCCGGGCTGTTGCAGAACCGGTCGGCGTTCTCCCACAGGGTGATCCCGGACCAGTTGTTCTCCAGTACGTTCCGGTAGATCTCGATCTTGTCCGTGCGGGCCTTGATCCGGGGTTCGCCGCCGGACTCGGACACGTAGACGGTCGCGAACGGGAAGTTGTCGCCGCCGTCGGCCTGCCTGCGCCCCTCGACCCAGTTGTTGCGCCGGATCGTGTTGTTCCGGATGACCGCGTTGTAGCTGGTCTCGTAGATCAGGGCGGCCCCGTCGTTGGCCTCGAGCACGTTGTCCTCGATGCGGAAGTCGTTGTTGTTGGTGTCCGCCCACAACCCGGTTCCGCGGTTGTCGTGCACCCAGTTGCCGCGCACGTCGGCGCCGTCGACGGCCCAGAACTTGATGCCTCCGGTGCAGCCGCAGCCCTCCCGGCGCCGCTCCCAGTCGTCGGTGTTGTTGCCCACGATCTCGTTGCCCTCGACCACCAGGCCGGTGATACGGCCGTCGGCCTTGTACGCGTTCATGCCGTACTGGCCGTTGTCGCGCAGACAGCTCGCGCGGACCCGCTGACGGGCACCGGCCATCAGCCCGGCACCGGAGTTGTCCCGGATCGTCGCGTGCTCGATCACCCATCCGTCGGCCGAGTCATGGTTGACCACGCCCTCGTCGGGCGGCGCGACGAAGCGCTGCACGGTCAGGTGCTGGATGGTGACGTCGTCCGCCCTGCCGCCGAACGCGTACTGGTTCTTCTTCCGGCCGTCGAGCACCGCGCCCGGCGCGCCGAGGTAGCGGTTCCCCTCCTTGGGGACGACCTGGGCGTAGCGGTCCGGTTCGAGCCGGTGCTTGCCCGGGCGGAGCCAGAACGTGGTGTTCGGGGGGTTGCTCCTGGTCTTCGCGGCCAGGTCGCCGACCACCGTGGGGTCGACCGTCACCGCGCCCGCCGGCGGCTTGGCCGGCCCGGCCGCCGGCTTGGCGCACACCCGGGCCACGGGTGTGGACGACGGCGCGGCGGTCGGCTTCGCCCCGGCGTCCGACGTGCTCGACCCCTCACAGCCGGTCGCCGCCAGCAGTGCCAGCGTCAGCGGTGCCGCCGCCCACGCCCAGTGCCGTTTCCCGATCCCCACGCGCCCCCCTAGCCGCCGAACCCGAGGACGGTGGTGAAGTCCTGCGCGCCGACGGTGAAGCCGGTGCCGACCAGCGTCGTGGTGGGCTCCTTGCGCCCGAATCCGGGGGAGTACCAGCCCAGCGGCGGTTCGGTCTCGCCGCGATGTGTCCGCCAGGACAGCTCCCCGGGCAGGTCGAGCACCGCGGAGCGGTCCTCGCCGTCCCGGGTCCAGGTGAGCTGTGCCCGATGGCCCGTCAGGTCCGCGGCGATCGCCGGGCCGAGGTGGAACGCCAGGCGCACGGCGCGGCGCGAGTTGTGCGGGCCGCGGACCTCGTCGACCACCCTCAGCTCCCGGCTCGCGGCCGTCAGCTCCACCCGGCGGCGGTGCACCGAGCCCTGGTAACCGTCGTGCTCGGCACACCAGCGGGAGGCGTCGGCGGTCAGGACGCGGGTGCGGGCATGCCGGGTCCACAGGAACGGGCCGCCGGAGACCGACTGGTCCGCGCCGTCCAGTTGCAGGGTGTTGTGGCCGAGGGTCGACCGGAAGTACCGCCGCCACTCGGGCTGCCCGTGGTAGCAGTACGTCCCCGGGTCGGCGAGCACGTCGACCCCGTCGTGCCGGACCTCCACGGACAGCG
Organism: Streptomyces sp. UG1; assembly: GCF_049974585.1. Classification (NCBI taxonomy): domain Bacteria; kingdom Bacillati; phylum Actinomycetota; class Actinomycetes; order Kitasatosporales; family Streptomycetaceae; genus Streptomyces; species Streptomyces sp. UG1. The sequence goes on from NZ_JBNGGG010000041.1 coordinate 31,739, forward strand.
CGTCCGCGTGGGCGTGCGCGGCGATGGACAGGAAGCCGTGCGGACCGCCGTCGCAGCGGCACCAGATCTCGCCGGGACCGCGCAGGATGGTCAGCCCCGCGTCGGCGAAGTGGGCCGGGCGGCCCGCCGGGCGGGTCACGGACAGTGCGGCGGGCTTGATGAGCGCGGCCAGCAGCGGGGTGCGCACATCGGTGCCGGTCACCTCCGGCCACCAGCCGAGCCGGCCGAACACGGCGTCCCCGGTGGCAAGGAGCGAGCCCCAGCGGTCGGTGCCCGCACCGTCGACGACCAGACCGTGCCCGTCGTCCGCGTCCCCCTGGCGCGGCGGCCGCAACCGGCTGTCCACGACGGCCGCGAGCGCGTCGGTCATCCGCAGCAGCACCAGCCGGACCGACGCGGGGACCGGCACGCCCGCGGCATCCGCCTCGGCCACCGCGGCCAGGCCCAGCTCCAGCACCAGGCCGTGATACTCGGTGGCCAGCTCGCGGTTGAGGCCGGAGGCGAAGGTGTTGCCGCGCAGGTGCCGCTCCAGCGACCGCAGCGCGTCGGCCCGCCAGCGCGCCGAGGAGGGGAACCATCCGAACGCGCAGGCCGCGGCGAACTGCCCGGCGGCCTCGGCGATGACGTGGTTGTTCGCCGACGACCCCCGGCTGGGGAAGGCGGCCAGCCAGCGCTGGTGGTGCCAGATCTGGTTCCGCGCCACCGGGTTGTCCTCGAACACAGAGGCCGCGCCCGGCCAGCCGTCGAGCAGCCGGCGGATCCACACCCAGGACAGCAGCCGGATCCCCAGCTCGATGCCGCTGATCCAGTGCACTCCGCGCAGCGGCGGGTTGGCCGCCCACCACGACCGCAGGTGCTCGGCCACGCGCTCGGCGTACCGCTCGTTCCCGGTGATCGCGTAGGCGGCGGCGAGCACGGTGAGGTACTGGTGCCGGGACGGCTCCCAGATCTGCTTGATGTCCCCGACCACGTCCTCGTCGCGGTACGGCACGTCGAAGGCGTAGCCCGACGGCGCCCGGCGCCCGGTCTTCGGGTCGTACCACCAGTCCGGAGCGGCCAGATCGTCGCGGTCCACCCCGAAGTACTCGGCGTGCCCGGCCAGCAGCCGGTCCGCCTCGGCGATGAGACGTTTCGCGGCGTCCGGCGGCACCGCGGCGACCGTCCCGGCGGGCAGCACCGCGGTGAACCGGGCGCCGCTCACGCTCGGGCAGTCGAGCCGCGCCGACCGCCACCGCCGTCTGCGCACCGCGTCGCCGACCCGGCCCGCGACCTCCCGCGGTCCCATCCGGGACAGCCGGCGCAGGTACCAGCCCGGGCTCATGCTCATCGCGCCCCCGCCAACGTCACCGGGGCACCGGCCGCCAGGCCGGACTGCACGGCGAGGGTGGCCGCCGTGGTGGCGACCAGCGACTGAAGCGGCACCGGCATCGGCCCGCCGGTCCGCACGGCCTTGACGAACGCGGCCAGCTCGGCGTTCTGGCCCTTGTCCCGGGCCTTGGGCAGCCGCGAACCGACCCACTGCTTGCGGCGGCCGTCGTACACGGCGGCCCGGACGAAGTCGTCGAGCCGCAGCACCTTGCCGTCCGCGACCATGTCCAGCGTCTCCTTGGGGAAGCCGGGCGCGCCCGTGGTGACGTAGCTGATGGTGGCGGTGGACCCGTCGGAGTAGCGCAGTACGACCTGGAGGTCCTCGTTCTTGGACGTGGCGACGGCGTACAGCGAGACCGGGTCGGCCCCGAGCAGCCAGCTCGCCGTGTCGATGAAGTGCCCGCCCTCGCCGGCGAACCGCGAGCCCTCGGTGGCCTGCTGGAGGTACCAGCTGCCGTGCTGCAGTTGCCCCGCGTTGACCAGGTAGCGCAGGCTCGCCGGACCGGTGCGGGCGCCGAACCGCTGCCTGGCCTGAAGCAGCAGCGGCGCGAACCGGCGGTTGAAGCCCACCTGGAGCCGGTCGTTGCCGGACTCCTCCACCGCCGCGAGCACGCCGGCCAGCTCGTCCTCGGTGAGGGCCAGCGGCTTCTCCACGAACACCGCCTTGCCCGCCAGCAGCGCCTTGCGGGTCAGTTCGGCGTGCGAGCTGTGGCGGGTGACCACGAACACCGCGTCGATGGACTTGTCGCCGAGCACGGCGTCGAGATCGGTGGTCGCCTCGGCGAAGCCGAACTTCCGCTGCGCGTTGGCCGCGGACAGCGCCGTCGTGGTGACGACCGTCGACAGCTCGACGCCGTCGCGCTGAATCAGGTGCGGCAGCAGCATCGACGTCGCGTAGTTGCCCGCGCCGACGAACGCGAGCCGCACCGGCGTCCCGGCGGCCCGGACCGGACCCGGCCGCACGCTCACCGCGGGCACGGCCACTGCCGGGGCCTGCGCTTCGGCCACGTCTCCGAGGTACCGGAACAGCACGGCCACGGCCTTCAGGTCGCCGTCCTTCAGGCTCTGGTACGTCTCGACGGCGTCGTCGAAGTCGGCGATGTGGGAGACCAGGGGCTCCACGTCGACGCGGCCACGGGCGACGAGATCGAGGAAGCACGCCAGGTTGCGGCGCTCGGTCCAGCGCACGTAGCCGATCGGGTAGTCGCGGCCCTCCAGCTCGTACTCCGGGTCGTAGCGCCCGGGGCCGTAGCTGCGGGAGAAGCGGACGTCGAGCTCCTTCTCGTAGTACGCGTTCCACGGCAGGTCCAGGCGGCACTTGCCGATGTCGACGACCCGGCCGCGGTCCCGGCTCAACCGGGCGGCCAGCTCGACGGGCTGGTTGCTGCCGCCGCCGGCGGCCAGATACACCTGGTCCACGCCGTGACCGCCGGTGACCTCGGCGACGTAGTTCTCCACGGCCGGGGACTCGGGGTCGCCGCAGGCCGCCGCGCCCAGACGCTCGGCGAGTTCGCAGCGCGCCGGGTCGGGGTCGACCCCGACGACCTTGACCCCCGAAGCGGCCAGCAACTGCACCACGAGCTGCCCGATCAGCCCGAGGCCGATGACCAGCGCCGTGTCACCGAGCTGTGGCTCGCCGCGGCGCACGCCCTGCAACGCGATCGACCCGACGGTGCCGAAGGCCGCGTGCCGGGGCGCGAGTCCGTCCGGCACCCGGGCGTAGAGGTTCTTCGGCACCCAGTTCAACTCGGCGTGCAGCGCGTGCTCGTTGCCCGCGCAGGCCACGAGGTCGCCGACCGCCACGTCGTCGATCCCGGCGCCGACCTGCTCGACCACCCCGCACAGCGAGTAGCCCAGCGGCGTGTAGGAGTCCAGCTTGCCCATCACCTTGCGGTAGGTGGCGGGCACCCCGTTGGTCGCCACGCTCTGCATGACCTTGGCCACCTGGTCCGGCCGGGAGCGGGCCTTGCCCACCATCGACATGCCGGCCTCGGAGACCTTCATCAGCTCGGTCCCGGTGGAGATCAGCGAGTAGGCGGTGCGGACCAGCACACCGCCCGGCTTGCAGCCCGGCACCGGCACGTCGAGCAGCGCCAGCTCGCCGCTCTTGTAGTTCTGCACAACCTGTTTCACCAAGGTCCCCTTGTATTCCACGCCGTCAGGCGGCCTGCCTCTGACCGGAGCCAGAGGTCGCGCCGCGATACCAGTACTCGAGGGTCAGCACATGCCACAGATGCTTGGAGAAGTCCCGCTGCCCGGCGGCGTCCTCGGCGGCGAGCCGCATCAGCGCGTCGCGGCGCAGGAACCCGGAGCGGACCAGCTCGCCGTCGTTGATCACCTCACGCACCAGCGGTGCCAGGTCCCGGCTCATCCAGGCCCGCAGCGGGGCGCTGAACAGGCCCTTGGGGCGGTAGACGATCTCCCGGGGCAGGATCGAGGTGGCCGCCTCCTTGAGGACGGCCTTGCCCTGCCGTCCGACGATCTTGCGGTCGCCGGGCACGGCGAACGCCGCCTTGACCACCTCGACGTCCACGTACGGCACCCGCACCTCGGTCGAGGCGGCCATGCTGGAGCGGTCCGTGTACGTGAGGTTCAGACCCGGCAGGAACATCCGGGCGTCGCCCAGGCACATGCGGTTGACGAAGTCGTCGAGCTCGTTGTCCCGGTAGACGTCCGCGTGCTCGCTCAGCACGTCCTCGACCGCCGGGGCCAGGTCCGGATCGAGCAGGGCGAGCAGCTCGCCCCGGTCGTACATGGTGTAGCTGCGCCGGAACGCGGTCTCCTCCGGCAGCTCGGCGAAGGAGAGGAACCGCTTCGCGAAGCGCACCGACCGGTAGCCCCGGCGGGACGTGGCGACCGGCAGCTTGTCGACGGCCGCCGACACCCCGCGCCGCAGCGGCCTGGGGACGCGCTGGTAGCGCAGCGCGATCAGGTTGGCCAGGTGCTTGCGGTAGCCGGCGAACAGCTCGTCGGCGCCCATCCCGGAGAGCATCACCTTGACCCCGGCCTCCCGGGCGGCCGAGCAGATCAGGAAGGTGTTGATGGCGGCGGGGTCGCCGATCGGCTCGTCCAGGTGGTACGTCATCCGCGGCAGCAGGTCGAGCACGTTCGGGGCGATCTCGATCTCGTGCAGATCGACGCCGAACCGCTGGGCCACCTGCCGGGCGTAGCGCAGGTCGTCCGGCATCGCCTCGAACTTGGCGTCCTCGGCGCGGAATCCGATCGTGTAGGCGGAGATCCCGGGCTGATGACGGGCCGCCAGCGCGGTCAGGTAGCTGGAGTCGAGGCCGCCGGAGAGGAACGTCGCCACGGGGACGTCGGAGAGCAGATGGCGCCGGGTCGACTCCTCGACGACGGCGGCCAGGTCCGGCGGCTCGCTGCCCCGGCCCTCGTGGGCGACGTCCCGGAGGCTGAAGTACCGGCCGCGCTCCACCCGGCCGTCGGGCCGTATCCGCAGCCAGCTCCCCGGCGGCAGCTTCTCCGCCTCGCGGAACGCGCAGCGCGAGTCCGGCACCCAGTAGTAGAGGAGCGAGGCCACCAGCGCCGCATGGTCCACCTCCAGCGACCCGCCCGTCACGGCGGCGAGCGCCTTGAGCTCGGAGGCGAACACCAGGCCCGCGCCGCGCCGGAGCAGGAACAGCGGCTTGATGCCGAGCTGGTCGCGGGCGAGCACCAGCTCACCGGTGCGCTCGTCGAAGACCGCCAGCGCGAACATGCCGCGCAGCCGGGGCAGACAGTCGGTGCCCCAGCGCCGCCAGGCCTCGAGCAGAACCTCGGTGTCGGAGGTGCCGCGGAAGCGCACCCCGGTGGCGGTCAGTTCGGCACGCAGCTCGGGCGCGTTGTACAGCTCGCCGTTGTACGACAGGGCGAGGCCGCCCGAGACCATCGGCTGGGCGCCGGTGTCGGACAGGTCGATGATGGCCAGCCGGCGGTGCCCGAGGTGCACCTCGCCGTCACCGGCGCGGTGGCTGTACCGGCCCGCCCCGTCCGGGCCGCGGTGGGCGAGGGTGTCGGCGAGCCGGTCGGTCACGGCCTTTCCGTCCGGCCATCGGTACGTGCCTGCGATGCCACACATGTACTACCGCGCCTCCTGGTCGCTGTCCGGGCCCCGTCCCGCCCACATCGGCTGCCGCTCCGTAGGCAGCCGTCCTTCCCCCACTGCCTGAACGGCGTGGGAGGTACCCCCACCGTTCTGCCGGGCCGGCCGCTCGCTGTGGCCGCGCAGCGCGGTGTGCAGCCCGTCCCACAGCGTGCCGTCGGTCCGGTCGCGCGGATCGGGGTCGATCAGCACCACACCGATCACCGGAATGCTCAGGTCCGCGAGCTGCCGTGCCACGGTGTGCAGCCATGCCGCGCTGCCGTGCCCGGCCCGTACGACGAGCACGGTCCGGGTGCCGAGGTACCGCAGGTCGGTCCACGCCGCGCCGGGCGCCACCGAGCCGACGCCGAGCCGGCGCTCCTGCTGCGGCACGGCCGCGGCACGCTCGCCGCTGACCACGGCCGGGTCTCCCGGCCTGCGGCGGCGGCCCGCGAGCTGCGAGCCGGGCAGAGCGTCGACGATCACCACGGGCCCGTCCGCCGCCAGTGCCCTGGCGACGTCCAGGGCGATCACGCTCGCGCCGCGCGCACAGCCCAGTTCCAGCAGCGACACCGGTTCCGCGGAGCCACGCACGGTGCGGGCCAGCATCACCGTGAGCCGTTCGCGCGCCGCCCGGGTCCGTCGGCGCCGCCAGAGCCGGGCCGTCCTGCGGGGCAGTTCCGCGATGACCGAGGCGCCGAGGTTCGCCGCGATCTCCCGGCGCAGCACGGGGCGGTCCGCCACGACCGCGCCGACCGCGGCCACCGCGAGCCCGAGGACCAGCCCCAGGACGAGCCCGATGCCGGCGTTGGTGGCAGCGGTCCTGGGCAGGGAGAGCTCCACCGCGCGCGGGGCGTCCACGATCTGGGTGCGGGCGATGAGCTGGGGCGTGCCGGTGCGCGCTTCTGCGGCGCGCTGGTCGAAGTCGGAGATGCGCGAGGTGAGTTCGGCCCGGCGGGCGAAGAGCGACTCCATGTTCGCCGACGCCTCCGGCCCGCTCTGCGGCGGTCCTTGCCCGATCTCCTCGTTGACCTCGGCGAGTTCGTCCCGCATCCGGTCACGCTGGTCGAGCAGGGTCTTGGCCTCGGCGTCCGCGGCCTGCTGGATCCGCTTCACGTGGTCCGCGACGAACGCGTCGGCCAGCGCCTTGGCGCGGGCCACCGCTTCCGCGTCGCTGTCACCCGTGGCAGTGATCTGGAGCAGGTTGTTGGTCAGCCCGGTGCCCTCGTAGTCCTTCATGAAGTCCGCCGGTTTCTCCGGGGATTCGAGGGACCGCAGGGCCTTGTCGGCGATCCGCGTGGTGTGCAGCAGTGCGGCATCGGTGCGGATCAGCGTTCCGGGGTCGCTGGGCTGGTCCTCCTCGTGCGCGACCAGCACCTTGGTCACCGCGGTCGGCGGCGGTGGCATCAGGACCGCCACGCCCGCGCCGACGAGCAGCCCCAGCAGCGCCACGGAACACCACAGGCGGCGCCGCCTGCGCACCGCCACCACCAGTGCGTGCAGGTCAAGGAGGGGAGCGGCGGCCGACGCCTCCGAAGTCGTGCTCGTCACCTCGAACCTCCCGTCGAGTCGTCGCCCACCGCGAGCGCCGGCACGGCGGCGGCCTCCCGGGGACGGTCGGCAGAGCGCGCCGGACGGCCCCGGACCGCGCCCGCGAGGACGATGCCGACGATCTCGTGCCCCGCGTCCGCACACGCCTCGGCGATGCCGGCGAGCTCGCCCGCGGTCGAGCCGCCCGCGCTGAGCACGACCAGGGCACCGGACTCGTCGTCGCGGTCCGGCACCAGCGGCCGGGACTCCGAGACCCCCACCACCCGCAGCAGCGGATCGCCCCCGGCCTCGGCGAGGAGCCGCTCGGCGGCGCGGCGGGCGACCTCGTCGCCGTCCGGGACGACGACCAGCAGCCGCCGGGCGGCCGGCAGCCGGTCCCGGAGCCGGGCGCACACCCGGCGGTAGCGGATCCGCAGGCCGGCCTCGTCGCCGGACGTCCGCGGGGTCGGTAGGTCCCACCGGATGTCCAGGCCCAGCAGCCGGCGGATCCGGGCCCGCGGGCCACGTCCTTCCGGCCGGTGTGCGGGCCGGCCACCGGGTACGTCGACGGTCCCCAGCAGCGCCGCGCCCAGCGCCGCGGTGATCTCCGGCTCGGTGCGCAGCCGGCGACTCATCCGCGCGGCGGTGAGATGGCCGACGACCGTGAGCAGGAAGAACAGCACCGCCCCGGCGACGATGAGCTGCAGCCTCGTCGGCGGGGCCTCGCCGGTCGGCCGGGCCGCCGGGCCCATGACGACCATGTTGGCCTTGCCGGCCGCCGAGTCGGCCTGGTCCAGCTTGGTGATGGCCTCCTGCAGCGCGGTGCGCAGCTTCGCCAGCTCGGTGCGGGTCTGCACGCTCTCCACGGTCCGCCCCGGATCGGCCGCGTCGGCCAGCTCGGTGATACGGCGGCTGGTCCGCACCACCATCTGCCGCAGCGCCTCGGGCCGCGCCGCCGCTTCGGCGTCGGTGTCCTCGCCCGCGATCCGCGCCGCGAACGCGACGAACTGCTCGGCCACCTGGTCGGAGAGCTGCTGCGCGCGCTTCGGAGTGTCGGCCGTGCCGGAGATCTTGATGATGTTCCCGTCGGCGGCCTCGGCGCTCACCCGGTCCCGCAGCTCGCTGGCGCCGACCCCGGACCAGTCGAGCGTGGCGGCCACCCGGTCGACCACCACCGAACTGGTCGCGATCTCCGTCTGGGTCAGCAGCTCGCGCTCCTCCCACGCCCCTGGCAGCAGTACCGAGGCCGACGTCGTGTAACGCGGCGGGAAGAGCAGGGAGGCGCCGTAGCCGACGAGCGCACCCACCAGGGCGAGGACGGTGAGAAGCCGCCGGCGCCGACGGATCATCCGCCCGATCGTGACCAGGCGTATCGTGTCATCGCTCAATGGCGCGGCCTCCTTCTTGCCCGGTCCGGGCCGTGCCCCGACACCGGAGTGTGGTCACGGCAGGCAGCGGCGTAGGCGGCGAGCAGCGACGTTTGCGAGTTCCGCCAGGACAGCGGGCCGCCGACCCGGTCCTGGCCGGTCCTGCCCATCCTGGCCCGCTGCTCCGGATCGTCCAGCAGCACCGCGATGAGCTTCGCGAACTCGGCCTCGTCGTTGGCGGGCGCGTAGAGGGCGGCGTCACCGGCGGAGACGCGCGCCTCCTTCAGGTCGAACGAGACGATCGGCCGGCCCATCACCATGTACTCCAGGACCTTGTTCATGGTCGACACGTCGTTGAGCGGATTGCGCGGGTCGGGGGAGAGGCACACGTCCGCGGTGGACAGGTAGCGCGCCAGGTCGGCGTCCGGAATGCGCCCGGTGAACTGCACCTGCTCCGCGAGCCCGAGCCGCCGGGACAGCTCCACCATCGCCTCGAAGGTGTCGCCGGCGCCGACGAACACCGCGTGCCAGTCGCTCCGCCCGAGCTCGTCGCGCAGCTTCGCCAGGGCCCGCAAGGCGTAGTCGACCCCGTCCTGCGGGCCCATGACGCCGAGGTAGCACAGCAGATGGGGCTTGCCGCGCTTCAACTCCGGCTCGGGCGGGACGGGGTGGAACCGGTCGACGTCGGGCGCGCTGCGCACCACGAAGACGTCCTCGGGGCGCCGGCCGCCACGGCGCACCGCGACGTCCCGGTAGCTCTCGTTCGTGGCGAGTACGACGTCCGCGCTCCGGTAGGTCATCCGCTCCAGCGCGCACACGGCGCGGTACAGCAGGTCCTTTCCGCGGCCGAACCGGGAGAGATACAGCTCGGGTACCAGGTCGTGCTGGTCGAAGACGAACCGCGCGCCGCGCCGCTTCAGCCACAGCGCCGGCAGGAACAGCAGATCGGGCGGGTTGCAGGCGTGCACCACGTCGACCGGGCCGACCTTCCGGGCCAGCCGGACCGTGTGCCAGAGCGCCGCTGCGTACTCCCGCAGATAGCCGGCCGGCCCTCCGGTGGCCGCGCTGAGCGGGTAGCGGTGGATCCGCACCCCGTCGATCTCCGCCTCCGGCTCCGTGTCCCGCTTGCTCCCCCGAGGACAGATGACGTGCACCTCCCAGCCCGCGTCGCGCAGCGTCGTGCACTCCTGCCACACCCGCCGGTCGAACGGCACCGACAGGTTTTCTACGAGGATCAGCGCGCGTCGGCCTGTGCCGACCGTGTCACCAAGCAAGGCCCATGTACCCCGGTTCGGCCCGGCGCGCCTCGGCGTCGGGGAGGCGGACGAGATCGACGATCACGGGGCCCTCGCCGCCATGGGGCAGAGCCGACAGCACGTCCGGATCCCTGGTCCCGACCAGGCACACCTCGGCGTGCTCGAGCACCTCGTCGACGGAGTCCGCGAGCAACTGCGCGAGGTGCGGCAGCCGGGTCTCGATGTACTCGCGGTTCGCGCCGATCAGCCGGGACAGGCTCACATTGGCGTCGTGGATCCGCAGGTCGTAGCCCTTGCCGAAGAGCCGCTCCGCCAGCTCGACGAGCGGGCTCTCGCGGAGGTCGTCGGTGCCGGGTTTGAAGGACAGCCCGAACAGCCCCACCCGGCGCTTGCCGGTGCGCTCGACCAGCTCCACCGCGCGCTGCAGATGGTCGGAGTTGGAGGGCAGCACATGGGAGAGGATCGGCACCGAGACGTCGGCCCGCCGCGCCGCGTGGACCAGGCTGCGCAGGTCCTTGGGCAGGCAGGAACCGCCGAAGGCGAAGCCGGGCCGCAGATAGGCGGGGCTGATGTTCAGCTTGCGGTCGGCCAGGAACACGTCCATCACCTGGTGCGAGTCCACCCCGAGCGCCTGGCACACCGCGCCCAGCTCGTTCGCGAAGCCGATCTTGAGGCCGTGGAACGCGTTGTCGGCGTACTTGATCGCCTCGGCCGTCGGGACCGGCACCCGGAACACCTCGCCGGGCAGGCCGTCGTACAGCGCCGCCACCGCGTCGCCGCTCGCCGGGTCGAGTTCGCCGATGACGGTCTTGGGAGGGTCGAAGAAGTCCCGCACGCTGGTGCCCTCGCGCAGGAACTCCGGGTTGACCGCGACCCCGAAGTCCACCCCGGCCGTGCCGCCGACGTACTTCTCCAGGATCGGTACCAGCAGGTTCAGGCAGGTGCCCGGGAGCATGGTGCTGCGGAACACGACGGTGTGCCGGCCCCCCTGCTTGCCCCGCTCGGCCAGCGCGGCGCCGATCTGCTCGGTGACCCGCTCCAAGTACGTGGTGCACAGGCTGCCGTTGGACTCCGACGGCGTGCCCACGCAGACCAGCGACACCTCACTGCCCATGATCGCCTCGCGGACGTCGCCGGTGGCGCGCAACGACCCGGCCCGCACGGCCTCGGCGACCAGCTCGCCGATCCGCTCCTCGACCACCGGGGCCTTGCCGTCGTTGACCAGGTCGACCTTCACCTGGTTGACGTCCACCCCGATGACGTCGTGCCCCTGGCTCGCCAGGCACGCGGCCGACACACAGCCCACATAGCCGAGCCCCAGGACGCTTATTCTCATGACCCGTTCCTCCCCCCGGGCAGGCCCTCGCGGCCTGCCGTCCGTGCGCCGGCCGGACGACGCTCCCCGCGCATCAGTAGGCCCCCTGCCCGTGGAGCACCGCGCGCAGCGTCTTCCACAAGATCACCGTGTCGAGGGCGAGCGACCAGTCCTCCACGTAGCGCAGGTCCAGCCGGACCGCCTCCTCCCACGGCAGGTCGCTGCGTCCGCTGATCTGCCACAGGCCGGTGAGCCCCGGCTTGACCAGCAGCCGCCGCCGGATGTCGGGGCCGTACGCGGCGCACTCCTCCGGCAAGGGCGGGCGCGGACCGACGAGCGACATCGATCCGGTCAGTACGTTGAACAGCTGCGGGAGTTCGTCGATGGAGTACCGGCGCAGCACCGCTCCCACCCGGGTCACCCGCGGATCCCGGTGGAGCTTGAACAGCAGGCCGGCGCCCTCGTTGCGGTCGGCAAGGCGGGCACGTGCCCCGTGGGCCCCGGCGACCATGGTGCGGAACTTGAAGATGGTGAACTCGCGGCCGTCCTTGCCGACTCTGCGCTGCCGGTAGAGCGCCCCGCCCCGGCTGTCCGCCACCACGAGCAGCGCGACGAGCACCATCAGCGGCGCGAACAGGATCAGCAGGAGCGCCGCACCCAGCCGGTCGACGACCTCCTTGACCGCACGGCGGCCCCCGGTGAAGGCCGGCATGCTGACCCGCAGCAGCGGGATCCCGAGCACCGCGTCGACGTGCAGCCGCGGGCCGGCCACCTCCATCAGCACGGGGGCCACGACCATCTCGGCATCGCTGCCCTCGAGGTTCCAGGCCAGCCGCTGCAGCTTGTCCGGTGACCAGTGCGGGTCCGGTGTGACCGCGACGACACGGTAGCCGTCGCGGCGGACGTGAGTGGCGACGTCCGCGAGTCGTCCTACGACGGGCACCCCGTCCAGTTGGTCGCCGTCGGGCCCGAGACCGTCCGCCGTGCACACGCCGTCCACCCGCCAGCCGAGGTGCGGGAACTTGCGGGTCCGGATGATCAGATCGCGCACGGTGGCCGGGCTCCCGGCGGCGAGCACCGGTCGCAGGCACCGTCCCTCCTTGCGCTGTCTGTGCAGCCACAGACGGAGCAGATAGCGCGCGGTCATGGTGGTGAGCGCGATCGCCGGGATGGCGACGAAGATCCAGAGCTTGATGTTGCGCGAGGTGAGGGCGATCCCGCCGAGCGCCAGCACGACGACCGCCGTGAACAGTGAGCGACCGAGCCGGCGGAACTCCTCGGCGCCCTGGCCGAGCACGGCCGGCGCCCATGACCGGCTCACCGCGAGCGTTCCCAGCACCAGCAGTTCGGTGCCGAACGCGAGAATTCTCCACTTCTCGTGCCAGTCGGCCGCGTCCCGGGCCCCGAAGAAGAGGCCGATCGCCGCCACCACGACGGCGGTGGTCACCGTATCGCTGATGATCACGGCACGGCGGTAGCGGTGCTCCCAGTCGCTCGTGGGCCGGCCGATCGTCCCGTTCTCCAGACGCCTGCGCGCCGACGAAAACGGGTCGATTAATCCCCCCTGCTGCACAGGACCCCCCAAGGTCACCAGTGGTTCGACGTGTTCGCCGCACACTGTGTTCCGCAGGGAGGCGCCCCCCGCCCCCCGCGCCGCGCTGTTCTCTCCGCGCGGGAGGCCCCCGCCTCCCGCGCAACTCACCTTGGTGCCCGCGGACCCGCATGTCCCCGCATTGATCACCCATAGATCATTTGGGTCGCTACGTGTCCGAACTGCTGAAGCACGGTCAATCTAGACCATGGTGGGCCGATGTGTAGAGGGGATGTGTGTGATTTGTGTTCAAGCTTTGGGGCTTGATCCAACGTTAGGCGCAGGAGACGCGTCAAGGGCCGTGCGCCGCAGGTTGGTTGGGGATTGGCTGAGAAAGACGGCGTGCGTGGCCCCGATCACACAGGGTCGGACGGGCGTTAGAGATGCGTCAAAGGCGGCAGGGCCGCCGTAAGAGGGCTGTCAAGGGCGGCCGAATCCGGTCACAGAGGCGCTTTCCTCGATTCGTCCGATTCTCATTCGAACCTCACTAGGAGATCGCGATGGCCGACGTGGCCTTCGTCCTCACCACGGTCGCGGTGTTCGCGCTCGTGGCTCTCATCGCCCGGGGGGTGGGCAAGCTGTGACCGCCGAGAACATCGTCGGCCTCGTGGTGGCCGTCGCCCTGCTGGGCTATCTCGTCCTCGCCCTTGTGTTCCCGGAGAGGTTCTGAGATCAGGCATGGGTCCCGTACTTGCTGACGTGCTCGTGGTGACCGCGCTGATCGGCGCGCTCGCCCTGGTGCACCGTCCCTTCGGCGACTACATGGCCGCCGTGTACAGCTCCAAGAAGCACTTCCGGGTCGAGAGGTGGATCTACCGCTCCGTCGGTGCCAATCCGGACGCGGAGATGCGCTGGCCGGCGTACCTGCGCGGGGTGCTGTTCTTCTCCGCGGTGAGCGTGCTTTTTCTGTATCTGCTGCAGCGGGTGCAGGACAAGCTGCCGCTGTCGCTGGGCTTCAACGCGATCACGCCGGACCAGGCGTTCAACACGGCCGCCTCCTTCGTGTCCAACACGAACTGGCAGTCGTACTCGGGCGAGTCGGCCATGAGCCACGTCACCCAGACGATGGGCCTGGCGGTGCAGAACTTCGTCTCCGCGGCGGTCGGCATCGCGGTCGCGGTGGCGCTGGTGCGCGGCTTCGCCCGCTCCCGGACCGGTGAGCTGGGCAACTTCTGGGCGGATCTGGTGCGCGGCGTCGTTCGCGTCCTGATCCCGATCTCCGTGGTCGCCGCCGTGATCCTGATCGCGGCCGGTGCGATCCAGAACTTCGGTGACATCCACAGCGTCACCACGCTGACCGGCGACAAGCAGGCCATCAGCCCCGGTGCGGTGGCCTCCCAGGAGGCCATCAAGGACCTGGGTACGAATGGTGGCGGGTTCTTCAACGCCAACTCCTCGCACCCGTTCGAGAACCCCAATGGCTTCACCAACCTGCTGGAGATCTTCCTGCTGCTGGTGATCCCGTTCTCGCTGCCGCGCACCTTCGGCAGGATGGTCGGCTCGGTGAAGCAGGGTTACGCCGTCGTCGCGGCCATGGGCGTGATCTGGTTCCTCGGCGTGATCGCCGTGACGATCACCGAGTACGCCCACCCGGGCACCGCCTCGCAGCTCGCGGGCGGCGCGATGGAGGGCAAGGAGCAGCGCTTCGGCGAGGGCAACTCCTCGCTGTTCGCGGTGTCCACGACCATGACCTCGACCGGGTCGGTGAACTCCTTCCACGACTCCTTCAGCGGGCTGTCGGGCGGGGTGCTGCTGCTCGGCATGATGCTCGGCGAGATCGCGCCCGGCGGGGTCGGCTCCGGTCTGTACGGCATGCTGATCATGGCGGTCATCGCGGTGTTCATCGCCGGTCTGATGGTGGGCCGTACGCCCGAGTACCTGGGCAAGAAGATCGGCACCCGCGAGATCAAGCTGGCCGCCTGCTACATCCTGATCACCCCGGCGCTGGTGCTGACCGGCACCGCGCTGGCGATGGCGCTGGGCAAGGGCGAGTCGTCCATGACGAACGTCGGGGCGCACGGCTTCTCCGAGGTGCTGTACGCCTACACCTCGGCCGGCAACAACAACGGCTCGGCCTTCGCCGGGTTCGGCGCGAACACGGAGTACCACAACACGATGCTCGGCCTGTGCATGCTGCTGGGCCGGTTCCTGCCGATGGTGTTCGTCCTCGCGCTGGCCGGCTCGCTCGCCGAGCAGCAGCCGATCCCGGCCACGGCGGGCACCCTGCGCACCGAGAAACCGCTGTTCACCGGCCTTCTCGTGGGGGCGATCCTGATCATCACCGGCCTGACGTTCTTCCCGGCGCTCGCGCTCGGACCGCTGGCCGAAGGGCTGGCGGCATGACGACCGACACGCAGCACACCGACGTAAAGAAGCAGGACTCCATGTCCACTCCCACCCTCGCGCCCCACCAGGACGCACCGACCGGGCACAAGGCTCCCGAGTGCCGGGCAGGCGCGGGTCTGTTCGACCCCAAGCAGCTCGTCAAGTCGCTGCCGGACGCCTTCCGCAAGCTCGACCCGCGGGTGATGGTCAAGTCGCCCGTGATGTTCGTGGTCCTCATCGGCTCGGCCCTGACGACGATCTTCGCGTTCAAGGACCCGGGCGACTGGTTCGGCTGGACCATAGCCGGCTGGCTGTGGCTGACCGTGATCTTCGCCAATCTCGCGGAGGCGGTCGCCGAGGGCCGCGGCAAGGCGCAGGCGGACACGCTGCGCAAGGCCAAGACCGACACCGTCGCCCGCAGGCTCGGCAAGGACGGCACGGCCGAGGAGCGGATCCCCGGCACCGACCTGAAGGTCGGCGACCTGGTCGTGTGCGAGGCCGGCGACGTCATCCCCGGCGACGGAGACGTCGTCGAGGGCGTGGCCTCGGTGGACGAGTCGGCGATCACCGGTGAGTCGGCTCCGGTGATCCGGGAGTCCGGCGGTGACCGGTCCGCGGTGACCGGCGGCACGAAGGTGCTGTCCGACCGGATCGTCGTCAAGATCACGACGAAGCCGGGCGAGACCTTCATCGACCGGATGATCAGCCTGGTCGAGGGCGCGGCCCGGCAGAAGACGCCGAACGAGATCGCGCTGAACATCCTGCTCGCGTCGCTGACGATCGTCTTCCTGCTCGCGGTGGTGACGCTGAAGCCGTTCGCCGTCTACGCGGGTGCCGACCGGCAGACCTCGCTGATCGTGCTGACCGCGCTGCTGGTCTGCCTCATCCCGACCACGATCGGTGCGCTGCTGTCCGCGATCGGCATCGCCGGTATGGACCGCCTGGTGCAGCGCAACGTCCTGGCGATGTCGGGCCGCGCGGTCGAGGCCGCCGGGGATGTGTCGACCCTGCTGCTCGACAAGACCGGCACCATCACCCTCGGCAACCGGCAGGCCGCCGAGTTCGTGCCGGTGCGCGGCGCCACGGCCGCCGAGGTGGCGGACGCCGCCCAGTTTTCCTCGCTGGCCGACGAGACGCCCGAGGGGCGTTCCGTGGTGGTACTGGCGAAGGAGAAGTACGGGCTGCGCGAGCGGCACCAGGGCGAGCTGGCCCATGCCGAGTGGATCGCCTTCACGGCCCAGTCCCGTATGTCCGGTGTGGACGTCGACGGCCGCAAGGTCCGCAAGGGCGCGGTCGGTTCGGTCATCGCCTGGGTCGAGGACCAGGGCGGCCAGGTCTCCGACGACGCCGACGGGATCGCGGACAAGATCTCCGAAGCGGGCGGCACGCCGCTGCTCGTGGCCGTCGAGGACGACAAGGGTGCCCGGGTCCTGGGCGTCATCCACCTCAAGGACGTCGTCAAGGACGGCATGCGCGAGCGGTTCGAGGAGCTGCGCCGCATGGGCATCAAGACCGTCATGATCACCGGTGACAACCCGCTGACCGCCAAGGCGATCGCCGAGGAGGCGGGCGTCGACGACTTCCTCGCGGAGGCCACTCCCGAGGACAAGATGGCGCTGATCAAGCGGGAGCAGGCGGGCGGCAAGCTGGTCGCGATGACCGGCGACGGCACCAACGACGCCCCGGCCCTCGCCCAGGCGGACGTCGGCGTGGCCATGAACACCGGTACGTCGGCCGCCAAGGAGGCCGGCAACATGGTCGACCTCGACTCCAACCCGACCAAGCTGATCGAGATCGTCGAGATCGGCAAGCAACTGCTGATCACCCGGGGCGCGTTGACCACGTTCTCCATCGCCAACGACGTCGCGAAGTACTTCGCGATCATCCCGGCGATCTTCGCGGTGGCGTACCCCTCCCTCGACAAGCTCAACATCATGGATCTGGCCTCCCCCGAGTCGGCCATCCTGTCGGCCGTGATCTTCAACGCGCTGATCATCATCGCCCTGGTGCCGCTGTCCCTGAAGGGCGTGCGCTACCGGCCGATGAGCGCGGACATGATGCTGCGGCGCAACCTCGGCCTCTACGGCCTCGGCGGCCTGATCGTGCCCTTCATCGGCATCAAGCTCATCGACCTGCTCATCTCGCTCATCCCCGGGATCGGGTGAAGAACATGAACAACTCCGTACTGAACACCGGCCGCATGGTCTGGGCGGCCCTGCGCATGCTGCTCGTCCTCACCGTCGTGACCGGCATCGCCTACCCGCTCGTCGTGACCGGCATCGGCCGGCTGGCCTTCCACGACAAGGCGAACGGCTCGATCGTGAAGGTCGACGGCAAGGAGGTCGGCTCGAAGCTGATCGGCCAGAGCTGGAACCTGCCCGGCACCGACAAGCCCGACCCGAAGTGGTTCCAGGGACGGCCCTCCAACAGCGGCTACGACCCCCTGTCCACCGGCTCCAGCCAGCTCGGGGCGAGCGACCCGACGCTCGTCAAGGACGTCAAGGCCGCCAAGCAGCAGGTCGCCGCCTTCAACGGCGTACCCGAGTCCGAGGTACCGAAGGACGCCGTCACCGGCTCGGCCTCGGCCATCGACCCGGACATCTCCCCGGCGTACGCCGACATCCAGGTCAAGCGGGTCGCCGAGCACAACGGACTGTCCGTCGCCCAGGTGCACAAGCTGGTCGACGGGCACACCGACGGCCGCACCCTCGGCTTCATGGGCGAGCCGCACGTCAACGTCCTCGAACTCAACATCGCACTCAAGGAACTCGCGGCGCGGAGCTGATGGAGGCACACCGATGACCCGGGTGCTGGTAGTGGAGGACGACCCCCAGCTCGTACGCGCGCTCGTCATCAACATGCAGGCCCGCCATTACGGCGTCGACGCGGCCCCGGACGGCGCCACGGCCCTGCGGCTGGCGGCGGCGCGCCGCCCCGACGTCGTCGTCCTCGACCTGGGGCTGCCGGACATGGACGGCGTCGACGTCATCAAGGCGGTGCGGGGCCGCAGCCGCGTGCCGATCCTCGTGCTGTCCGCCCGGCGGGCGTCCGACGAGAAGGTGACGGCGCTGGACGCGGGCGCCGACGACTACATCACCAAGCCGTTCAGCATGGACGAACTGCTCGCCCGCCTGCGCGCCGCCGTCCGCCGGACCGAGAGCCTGCCGGTCGTGACCGAGACGACGCTGATGAAGACGGACGAGTTCACCGTCGACCTGGCCGCGAAGAAGGTCCACCGCGGCGGGCGGGACGTACGGCTGACCCCGACCGAGTGGCATCTGCTGGAGATCCTGGTGACCAACCCGGGACGCCTCGTCACCCAGAAGCAGCTCCTGCGCGAGGTCTGGGGGGCGTCCCAGAGCAACAAGACGAACTATCTGCGGGTGTACATGGCCCAGCTCCGCCGCAAACTCGAAGCGGATCCCTCGCACCCGCGCCACCTCATCACCGAACCTGGGATGGGATACCGCTTCGAGGAGTGATCCGAGGAGCAAGAGGAGCAAGAGGAGCAAGTCGAGAACTCATGCGACGTGGCAAGCTACGCATCTACCTCGGCGCGGCGCCGGGCGTCGGCAAGACCTACGCCATGCTGTCCGAGGCCCACCGGCGCGTGGAGCGCGGCACCGACTGCGCGGTCGGTTTCGTGGAACACCACGACCGGCCGCGCACCGAGGTGATGCTGCACGGCCTGGAACTCGTCCCGCGCCGCGAGATCGAGTACCGCGCCACGACGTTCACGGAGATGGACGTCGACGCGGTCCTCGCCCGCCGCCCCCAGGTGGCCCTGGTCGACGAGCTCGCGCACACCAACGTGCCCGGCTCCCGCAACACCAAGCGCTGGCAGGACGTCGAGGAACTCCTGGCGGCCGGCATCGACGTGATATCCACGGTGAACATCCAGCACCTGGAGTCGCTCGGCGACGTCGTCGAGACGATCACCGGGATCCGGCAGAAGGAGACCGTTCCCGACGAAGTGGTCCGCCGCGCCGACCAGATCGAACTGGTCGACATGTCGCCGCAGGCCCTGCGCCGCCGCATGGCGCACGGCAACATCTACCAGCCCGACAAGGTCGACGCGGCCCTGTCGAACTACTTCCGCCCCGGCAACCTGACCGCCCTGCGCGAGCTGGCCCTGCTGTGGGTGGCGGACCGGGTCGACGAGTACCTCCAGCAGTACCGCGGGGAGCACAACATCCGCTCCACCTGGCAGGCCCGCGAGCGGATCGTGGTCGGCCTGACCGGCGGACCGGAGGGGCGCACGCTCATACGGCGGGCGGCGCGGCTGGCGGAGAAGGGCGCCGGCGGCGAGGTGCTCGCCGTCTACATCGCCCGCAGCGACGGACTGACGTCCGCCTCGCCCAAGGAACTCGCCGTCCAGCGCACCCTGGTCGAGGACCTCGGCGGCACCTTCCACCACGTCATCGGCGACGACATCCCGACCGCGCTGCTGGACTTCTCGCGCGGCGTCAACGCCACCCAGATCGTCCTCGGCGTCTCCCGGCGCAAGAGCTGGCAGTACGTCTTCGGACCCGGCGTCGGCGCCACCGTCGCCCGCGAGTCCGGACCCGACCTCGACGTCCACCTGATCACCCACGACGAGGCGGGCAAGGGCCGCGGGCTGCCCATCGCCCGCGGCACCCGGCTGGGCCGCTCGCGGATCATCTCGGCCTGGCTGGTCGGCGTGGCCGGCCCGCTGCTGCTCACCCTCGCTCTCACGCGCGTCGACGTGGGCCCGGACCTGACGAACAACGTGCTGCTGTTCCTGTTGCTGACGGTCGCCGCGGCGCTGCTCGGCGGTCTGTGGCCGGCCCTCGCCTCGGCGACCGTCGGATCGGCGCTGCTGAACTACTTCTTCACCCCGCCGGTCCACACCTGGATCATCGCGGAGCCGGAGGACGTCGTCGCGATCGCGGTCTTCTTCGCGGTCGCCGTCTCCGTCGCCTCCGTCATGGACCTGGCCGCCCGCCGCACCCACCAGGCGGCCCGGCTGCGCGCCGAGTCGGAGATCCTCTCCCTCCTGGCCGGCAGTGTGCTGCGCGGGGAGACCAGCCTGGACGCGCTGCTGGAGCGCGTCCGGGAGACCTTCGCCATGGAGTCGGTGGCCCTGCTGGAACGGGAGAGCGACGTCGACCCGTGGACCTGCGCGGGCCGGGTCGGAGACCCCGGCGCGATCGAGCGGCCCGAGGACGCGGACGTCGACATGCCGGTCGGCGACCATATGGCGCTCGCCCTGTCCGGGCGGGTGCTGCCGGCCGAGGACCGGCGGGTGCTGGCCGCGTTCGCCGCCCAGGCCGCCGTGGTCCTGGACCGCCAGCGGCTGCAGGTGCAGGCCGACCGGGCCAAGGAGCTGGCCGAGGGCAACCGGATCCGCACCGCGCTGCTCGCCGCCGTCAGCCATGATCTGCGTACTCCGCTGGCGAGCATCAAGGCGTCCGTCTCCTCGCTGCGCTCCGACGACGTGGCGTGGTCGCAGGAGGACGAGGCCGAGCTGCTGGAGGGCATCGAGGAGGGCGCCGACCGGCTCGGCGGCCTGGTGGACAACCTGCTGGACATGTCCCGGCTGCAGACCGGCACGGTCACCCCGCTGATCCGGGAGATCGACCTCGACGAGGTGGTCCCGATGGCCCTCGTGGGGGTGCCCGAGGACAGCGTCCACCTCGACATTCCCGAGACGCTGCCCATGGTCGCCGTCGACAAGGGGCTGCTGGAGAGGGCGGTCGCCAACGTCGTGGAGAACGCCGTCAAGTACAGCCCCGACGGCCGGCCCGTCCACGTGTCCGCCAGCGCGATGGGCCACCGCGTCGAACTGCGGGTCGCGGACCGCGGACCCGGCGTGCCCGACGACGCCAAGGAACGCATCTTCGAGCCGTTCCAGCGCTACGGCGACGCCCCGCGCGGCGCGGGAGTCGGCCTCGGCCTCGCCGTCGCGCGCGGCTTCGCCGAGGCCATGGGCGGCACCCTCAACGCCGAGGACACCCCCGGCGGCGGCCTCACGATGGTCCTCACGCTCCGTACGGCCCCGGGCCGGCCGCGGGCGCAGCCCGAACTGCCGACCACGACGACGACGTAGCGCTCCGCCTCCGCGGGAGAGGCGGATGCTTTCTTCGGTTACACGTTCGGTTATGGTGTGCCGCCGGGATCTTGGCGCAGACCTGTCGGATCCTTGACGATGTCCTGGCGGGATACGACAGGTGGAGGAACCGAAGCGTGACCGGACGTGCGGCGGCGCGACCGACGAAGGCGGTGCGCCCTTCCAGG
Organism: Streptomyces sp. UG1; assembly: GCF_049974585.1. Classification (NCBI taxonomy): domain Bacteria; kingdom Bacillati; phylum Actinomycetota; class Actinomycetes; order Kitasatosporales; family Streptomycetaceae; genus Streptomyces; species Streptomyces sp. UG1. The sequence goes on from NZ_JBNGGG010000041.1 coordinate 52,827, forward strand.
GTCGCGCGGGGATGGCAGGCGCTGTTCGCGGCGCATCCCGCACGCACCGTGGTGACGGGCTTCGGCGCGGTGATCCTCCTCGGCACCGTCCTGCTGATGCTCCCGGTCGCCAGCGAGGACGGCTCGTCCGCGGACTTCGTGACAGCCCTGTTCACGTCCACCTCGGCGGTCTGTGTGACCGGCCTGGTGGTGGTGGACACCGGCACGTACTGGAGCGGCTTCGGCGAAGGCGTGATCCTGACCCTGTTCCAGGTCGGCGGCTTCGGGATCATGACCATGGCCTCGCTGCTGGGCCTGCTGATCTCCGGAAAGCTCGGGCTGCGGATGCAGCTCACCGCCCAGGCGGAGACCAAGAGCCTGGGCATCGGCGACGTCCGCAAGGTGCTGCTCGGCGTGGCCGGATGCACTCTGGTGGTCGAGCTGGCCGTGGGCGCCGTCCTCGCGCTGCGGCTGCGCTTCGGCTACGGCGAGTCCATCTGGCAGGCCTCCTACCTGGGCTTCTTCCACGCGGTGTCGGCCTTCAACAACGCCGGGTTCGGGCTGCACGCCGACAGCCTCACCAGGTACGCCCAGGACCCGTGGGTGACCCTGCCGGTAGCCGTCGCGGTGATCCTCGGCGGCATCGGCTTCCCCGTGCTCCTCGAGCTGCTGCGCCACCGCCGCCGCAGACAGCTCACCGGCCGGCGCCGCTGGTCGCTGCACTTCCGGCTCACGGTGCTCACCACCGCCATCCTGCTCTCCCTCGGCACCGTGCTGACCTGTGCCCTGGAGTGGGGCAACGACGACACCCTCGGACCCTTCGACTGGCCCGAGAAGATCCTGGCCGGCTTCTTCCACTCCGCCATGTCCCGCACGGCCGGGTTCAACAGCGTCGACATCGGCGCGATGACGGACGCGACGCTGCTGATGACGTGCATGCTGATGTTCGTGGGCGGCGGCAGCGCGGGCACCGCGGGCGGCATCAAGGTCTCCACCTTCGCCGTGCTGGGCGCGGCGATGCTGGCCGAGGTGCGCGGCGAGCCGCACTCCGGAGTGATGGGCCGCAAGCTCGCCCCGCACGTCCTGCGCCAGGCGCTGACCGTGGCCCTCGCCGGTGTGGGCTTTGTGATGACCGCGACCCTTGCCCTTCTCGTGGTCGTGGACAAACCTTTTGAGCAGGTGCTCTTCGAGGCGGTGTCCGCCTTCGGCACCGTGGGCCTGTCCACCGGCATCACCGGTGACCTGCCGACCGTCGGGCGCCTGATCGTCATCGTGCTCATGTTCGTCGGCCGACTCGGACCGGTCACCCTCGTCTCCGCGCTGGCCCTGCGCGAGCGCACCCGCCGCTACCAGCTACCCGAGGAGCGACCCGTCATTGGCTAACTACCTGCACAACCTGCGCCGCCGCCGCGCCAAGCAGCTCGCCACCCAGTACGCCAACCCCCACGGCGACCAGCGCGTCGCCGTCATCGGCCTGGGCCGCTTCGGCAGCTCCCTGGCCAACGAGCTGATGCGCCGCGGCTGGGACGTGCTCGGCGTCGACACCAGCACCCAGATCGTGCAGCGCCTGAGCGACGACCTCACCCACACCGCCGTCGCCGACTGCACCGACCCCGAGGTGTTGCGCCAGCTCGGCGTGCACGAGTTCACCAGCGCGGTCGTCGGCATCGGCACCGACATAGAGGCGTCCATCCTCATCTCTGCCAATCTGCTGGAGGCCGAGGTCCCCAACATCTGGGCCAAGGCCATCAGCCGCCAGCACGGGCAGATCCTGGAGCGTCTCGGCGTCCACCACGTGGTCCTGCCCGAGCATGAGATGGGCGAGCGGGTGGCCCACCTGGTGACCGGCCGGATGCTGGACTTCATCGAGTTCGACGACGACTACGCCCTGGTGAAGACCATCGCGCCGGAGATCGCCACCGGGATGGCGCTGGGTGAGAGCGGGATCCGTGCGAAGTACGGGGTGACGGTCGTCGGCATCAAGCGGCCGGGCGAGGGCTTCACCTATGCCACCGCCGAGACCGTCATCACCAAGGGCGACGTCATCATCGTCACCGGCAAGACCCAGGCGGTGGAGTCCTTCACCGAACGCGACTGAGCCGCCTTACGAAAGGGGCCTGGGCCTGCGCAGCAGCCACTGCCCGAACGTGCGTCGTGCGGGCCGCACCACGACGCGGCCGTGGGTCGTCGTGCCGACCAGCTCCACGCGCAGCGTGATCGGCGTCCCGTGCTCCGGAGCCTGACGAATCTTGATCTTGCTGTGTACGAGGCTCAGGGCACCGGTATCGACCACGATGCCCGGCTTGGTGATCAGCGTCAGCTTCTTGCCAGCCGTGTTCATGTCGATCCGCAGGGTGTCCTGCGTGATCACTGCCTGAGTGAAGTCGAGCGTCACCTCGCACCACGTAGTGGCCAGCTCCAGTCTTCGCGGCACCACCCAGCGCCCCACGCGTTTGACCGCACCGCTGTGAATCCCCTCGATCCGGAGTACGTCCTTGACCTCCGCCACGGCTGTGCCGGTCGAAGCGGACACGGCCGGCAGGTCAGCGGTCAGCGCGGTCAGCTCCCCGACGGTACGCGCCGACAGGGCGGCTTCCACGCGCTCGTCCAGCTCGTCCGCGGTCAGCAGGCCGTCCCCCGCCGCGATACGCAGCACATCCACGACCCGGTCCCGGTCCGCATGAGAGGCTCGCAGCTCGGGCGACGAGCCGGGGCCGGAGGGCTTCCCAGTGGGCGAAATCTCTCCCGACATGCTTCCGTCCTGGTCCTGTCGAACTTCTCCGGGCGACGCGGGCAGCGGCGCGAGTAGAAGAGTAGCGCTATATCGCGACATGGATTCATGGGGGTGGCTCAACGACCCCTACACCAAGGGGCGTTGGCGATGTGCTCGTCCGCGCGGGATCCGGCCGCCTCGTATGACGGTGGGGAACATGCCGCCTGCGGAGTAATCGGCTGGTTGGACCGATTGCTGCGGCACCCTGTGCGGGTTGATCACCGGCCCGGTCAGGGAGGCTCTGGGTGCGTGCGGACGAAGCCGCCGAGATCGTCGGGTGTCCATGATGGCGGACGGAGGGGGAGGAGGTCCGCAACAGCCGCCCGACTCCGAGTCGATGTCGCGGCCGGATGCCGAGCTGGAACAGATCGCCGCGCAGTTGCGGGAGCTGGCCACCGCCAGGGACCGGCTGCAGGGACTGCTGGACGCGGTGCTGGCGATCAGCCGGGAGACGGATCTGCCCGCGGTGCTGCATCGCATCGTCACCACCGCCATGGACCTGGCCGGCGCACGCTACGGGGCGCTGGGGGTGCTGGACGAGTCCGGCGACCAGCTCGCGCGGTTCATCACGGCGGGCCTGTCGGAGTCCGAGCGCGCGGACCTGGCCGGCATCGACTTCCCCCGCGGCCGCGGAGTCCTGGGGCATCTGATCCACCACCCCGAGCCCCTGCGCGTCGACGACATCCCCTCCCACCCCGCCTCCACCGGGTTCCCGCCCGGCCACCCCCGAATGCGCACTCTGCTGGGCGTCGCCGTCAGCGTTCGCGGCACCATCTACGGAGACCTCTACCTGTCCGAACGCCGTGACGGCCAGCCCTTCGACCGCGACGACGAGGACATCGTCGTCGCTCTGGCCGGCGCCGCCGGCATCGCGATCGAGAACGTCCGCCTGTTCGAGCAGGTCCGCGACAGCGCCGAACACTTCCAGCGGCTTCTGCTGCCCACCCTGCCCGATCTGCACCCCTTCACCGCCGCGGCCATCTACCGCCCGGCGCTCGCTCCCGGTCACCTCGGCGGGGACTGGTACGACGCCCTCTGGCTGCCCGACGACGCCTGCGCCGTCGTGATCGGCGACGTCGTCGGCCATGACATGCGCGCGGCCGCCGCCATGGCCCAGACCCGCAGCATGCTGCGCGCCCTGCTGTTCGACCGCTTCACCCCGCCCAGCAGCGTGCTCGCCCAGCTCGACCGCACCCTGCACGCCATCACCGACCTCCCGGTCACCGCCTCCTGCCTCGCCCGCATCGAACCCGCCAAGGAGGGCTGGAGGCTGCACTGGAGCACGGCCGGTCACCTTCCCCCGCTGCTGATCGGCCCCGACCGGCAGGTGGAGTATCTCCACGCCGAGCCGGGCCTGCCGCTCGGCGTCGACCTCGACCAGGAACGTCCCGACCACATCCATCCCATGCCGGCCGGGGCCACCGTGCTCTTCTTCACCGACGGGCTCGTCGAACATCCCGACCGCCCCATCGACCACGGCCTCGCCCGACTCGCCGAACTCGCCGCGGGCCACGTCGACCTGCCGTTGGACGACTTCGTACGGTTCCTCGCCGACCACCACCCCAGCGACGGCCACGACGACATGGCCCTCCTGGCCCTGCGCACCCCGCGCGACTGAGGCGCGGCCATCGGATCCGGTCGGCCCCTAGTCTTTCATTGCAACGGGACGTTGCATTCACCGTCAGCGTGATTGCATCAATTCGACGCTCTCTAGCTGGGCTTTCGCTATTTCATGGATTGACTAATACGTGAATGCAACGTAGCTTTCCCGCTGTGTCAAACGCGTACTATCGCGAGATGAGGAGTCGTCATGACTGAATCCCCGCACACCGTCACCACACTGCCGACGACGCGTCGGCCCGGCTGCCCCTTCGACCCGCCGGCCGAGTTACTGGACGCCCGTCGGCACGGCCCGATCAGCCGCTACACCCACCCCGGCGGCATCCCGGGCTGGCTGATCACCGGATACGACCAGGTCAGGTCGGTCCTGGCCGACCCGCGGTTCAGCTCGCGCAAGGAGCTGATGAACGTGGTCGACTTCGAGCTTCCCCCGGCGCCGCCCGGCGAGTTCCTGCTCACGGACGAGCCCCAGCACAGCCGCTACCGCAAGCCGCTGGTGGGCAGGTTCACGGTGCGGCGGATGCGGCAGCTCACCGAGCGGGTCGAGCAGATCACCGCCGCCTGCCTGGACGCCATGGAGGAGGCCGGGCCGTCGGCGGATCTGGTGGCCTCGTTCGCCAGGCCCATCCCCGCCATCATCATCTGTGAGCTGCTGGGGGTGCCGTACGAGGAACGGGACTCCTTCCAGCAGCAGACCGAAGCGCTCATGAGCGGGGAGCCGACCGATCAGGAGCTGATCGCGGCCTACACCGCGGTCCAGGAGTACATCGCGCGACTGGTGGCCGCCAAGCGCGCGCACCCCACCGACGACGTGCTCAGCGAGCTGACCGACAGCGAGCTGACCGACGAGGAGCTGCGGGGCGTCGGCCTCACCCTGCTGGCGGCCGGACTCGACACCACCGCGAACATGCTGTCCCTCGGCACCTTCGCGCTGCTTCAGAACCCGGCGCAACTGGCCGCGCTGCGCGCCGATCCCGCGCTCGCCGACCGGGCCGTGGAGGAGCTGCTGCGGTATCTGACCGTCGCCAAGTCGTTCATGCGGACGGCGCTGGAGGACGTCGAGCTGGGCGGCCAGACCATCAAGGCCGGCACGACGGTCGTCCTGTCGTACCACACCGCCAACCGCGACCCCGAGCGCTTCGCCGATCCCCACGTGCTCGACATCGGCAGGCAGAGCGTCGGGCACCTGGCCTTCGGGCACGGCATCCACCAGTGCCTGGGCCAGCAGCTGGCCCGTGTCGAGCTGCGGGTCGCGCTTCCCGCGCTGTTCGACCGCTTCCCCACGCTGCGTCTGGCCGTACCGGCCGACGAGGTCGATCTGCGCCCGGAGCTCGCGGACATCTTCGGGGTCAAGAGCCTCCCGGTCACCTGGGACGAGGAGGAGTCATGACACCGATGCGGCTGCGCGTCGACCGTGAGCGCTGCATCGGCGCCGGGATGTGCGCACTGACCGCCCCCGAGGTCTTCGACCAGGATGCCGACGACGGTCGCGTGCTCCTGCTGCACGCCGAGCCGCCTGCCGCCCATCGCGCGGCCGCACAGATGGCAGTCGGCGTCTGCCCCTCGGGGGCGATCACCCTCAACGACCCGGAATCCGCCGGCTTCTGACGGGGAGCCCCTGCACACGGAGCCCGCCACAAGATCCGGTTACAGTACCGGCATCGAGGCCACGGACGACCGGCTGAACGCCGGTCGGCAGGCTCGCCAAGGCCCGCCAACTGCCCGTGCTGGAGGGGGCGTTCGTCCATCACCGCGGGTCGGGAGCGGCGGCGACCCGAAGTTGGCCGGAACTCGCGTCGACCCGTGTCCGCCGACAGCCCGAACCCTGGCGGGGCCCCTGTGCCCGCCATCGATGAGGAGGCCGTCCCTTGGAACCCGTCACGATGGCCCTGATGGGCGCGCCGACGGTCGTCGGCTTCGGGCGGGCCGGCGTCTCGTCCCCCATGGGCGGCCTGACCCTTCACCGCCGACGGAGCGTTTCCACCCCGTCACCGTCCAGGTCGTCGCAGTACGCCGTGCGTCCGGTCATGGCCATCACCAGGGCCAGGGTCGGGCCGGACACCAGCGGCCCGGAACCGGTCCTGAACGGGCCGTCGTCGGCGACCAGTTCCAGGCCGCCGATGCGTCCCTTGGCGACGACCACGAGGTCCGTGCCCCGGTAGTACTCGGCCACCCGCGTGACGACCTCGATCGGATGGTCACGGCGGATGCCCAGCGGACGCCGGATGTCCTCCCCGTGCACGATCGTCTCGCCCAGCATGGCGATCGTGGGCAGGGGAGGCTTGGTCTCGCTCGGCACGATCCGTCGGAAGCGCGCAAGGGTCTCGTCCGGGGTCGCGCCCAACTGCTCGGCCAGCCGCATGGCCACCTGCCTGTCGAAGTCGAACCGGCAGCGGATCACCCCCGCCAGCCAGCGCGGGCCATTGAGACTCGCGGCGGCGGTCAGATGCGCCAGCACCTCACGCACCGTCAGTCCCGCGCACAGGGACGGCGTTGCCCACCGCTCGTCCGTCAGCCCTTCGAGATCGGCCGCCAGGGCCGCGCGCTCGGCATGGATCAACGGCCAGACCCCGGTCCGGCGGCCGCGGTCTGCTGTCAGTTCCGGATCAGTCATGCGGGGGAGACTCCCGCTCCGGAGCAAAGTCATCGCTGCCGGGGCCCTCATCCCGCGACCCTCCGTGATTTGGACGTGCGCTTCTCGTGCGCTGCATCTGTGCTGTACAGGCGCTAACCACCCCTTCGCAACAGTGGCACCACCCGCCCCACCAGGGGGAACACCAGAAGGGAAGCGTGCCATGGGCAGTGTCTCGCAACCGCAGCGCCGAGCCGTACTCACCGGAGGACTCGTGGCGACCGCGGCCATGATCACGGGCTGTTCGACGAAGACGGACGGCGCCGCCGCTCCGATGGCGTCGCCCGCGGCGGCGAGCCCCTCGTCGTCCCCGGCCGCACCCCCCGAGACACCCTCCGCGGTGCTCAAGCGCCTGCTGGAGGGCAACGAGCGCTGGGTGAAGGGCTCGCTCCAGCGCCCCAACCAGGGCATCGACCGGCGCGAGGCGGTCGACGAGGAGCAGGACCCGTACGGCGTCATCGTCTCGTGCATCGACTCCCGGGTCCCGCCGGAGATGGTCTTCGACACCGGCATCGGCGACCTGTTCGCGATACGCACCGGCGGCCAGGTGGTCGCCCCGGTGGTCACCGGTTCCATCGAGTACGGGCCCGTGACCTCCGGAACCCCGCTCATCGTCGTGCTCGGGCACCAGCGCTGCGGCGCGGTCAAGGCGTCGTACAAGGCCCTGAAGGAGCACAAGCCGCTGCCGGGCGACCTCCAGTCGATCGCCGAAGCCGTCCGCCCGGCGTACGAGGCCATATCCAAGGGCAAGCACGACGACCCGGTGGACGCCATGGTCCGCGTCCACGCCAGGCAGACGGCGGCCGGCCTGCGCCGCGACCCCGCCCTCGCGCCCCTGGTGAAGAAGGGCGGCCTGGCCGTCGTCAGCGCCTACTACTCGCTGGACACCGGCCGGGTGGAGGTTCTCGACGGGGCGCCCGCGGCCTGATGGCGGCGAGGTGGGGAGCGGGAGGGCCGGGGCGGGCGGACTTCACGACGAGCCGAGAAGGAGCCGCCCTCGGCGGCCATCACCGGCAGGGAGCGGTACGTACGTCGTGAGCCCGTCTCCCGGCTGCCGGCGTACGGCGGTTCAGCCGCGCAAGCCGCGCACGCTCCGGACCATCCGCACCAGCCCCGCGACCGCTCCGCCCGCCGCCAGCCCCGCCGAGGCCAGCGCGAGAGCCCGTGCCGCCCCTCCCGGAGGCGTCGGCCGCGCCCCCGGAGCAACCCCGTACGCACTCGCCGCCACCTCGGACGCGGGCAGCGCCGAGGCCAGGAGCTCGGCCAGGTGGACCCCCTCGTGGCCGCCGCTGTCGAACTCGTGGATCTGGGTGCGGCAGCTGAAGCCGTCCGCGAGGACCACGCTGCCGGGGTCCTCCTCCCGCAGCCGGGGCAGCAGGACGCGTTCCGCGCAGGCCCGGCTGACCTCCAAGTGGCCCCGTTCGAAACCGAAGTTGCCGGCGAGGCCGCAGCAGCCGGACGCCAGCCGCTCGACGTCGACCCCGGCGGCGCGCAGCAGCTTCTCGTCGGCCTCCCAGCCCAGTACCGCGTGCTGGTGGCAGTGCACCTGGGCCAGGGCGCGGGCGCTGCGGTCGGGCACCTGCGGTGGCTCGTAGCCCGGGCTGTGCTCGGTGAGCAGCTCGGCCAGAGTCACGGTCTGCTCCGCCAGCCTGCGCACATCCCTGTCGCCGGGGAACAGCTCCCCCGCGTCCGACCGGAACACGGCGGTGCAGCTCGGTTCCAGGCCGACTATCAGGCCGCCGTCGTGCAGGTGGCCGGCGAGGTGGCGCACGGTCCGGGTCAGGACGCGTTCGGCGATGCCGAGCTGGCCGGTGGAGATCCAGGTCAGGCCGCAGCACAGCGGCTCGCGGGGCATCGTCACGCGCCAGCCCGCGTGCTCGAGCAGCTCCACCGCCGCCTGCCCCACGTGCGGTTGGAAGAAGTCGGTGAAGGTGTCCGGCCACAGCAGCACCGTCCCGCGCGCCCCGCTGCCGGAGCCGGCCCGGCCGGCGAACCAGCTTTGCAGCGACTGCCGTGCGAACAGCGGCACTTCCCGGTCCTCGACCCCGGCCACCGCGACCGCCGCCCGCGCCAGCGGCGGGGTGTGGGTGACGGCGTTGACCACCGGACCGAGCCCGGCGCGGCCCACGGCCCGGGCGACGGCCGGCAGCCAGCCCATCGACAGATCGGAGCGGGGCCTGCGCCAGGGCCGGCCCGCGTAGTGGTGGGAGAGGAACTCCGCCTTGTAGGTCGCCATGTCGACATCGGCCGGGCAGTCGCTCTTGCAGCCCTTGCAGGCCAGGCACAGATCCAGGGCGTCCTTGACCGCCCGCGAACGCCACCCGTCGCGGATCGCGCTGTCGCCGTGCCCGTCGAGCATCTCGAACAGCAGCCGGGCCCGGCCCCGCGTGGAGTGCTCCTCCTCCAGCGTGACCTGGTAGGACGGGCACATCACCGCATCGCCCTCGGTGTCCAGGCGCCGGCACTTGCCCACGCCCACACACCGGTTGGCGGCCTGGGCGAAGGACCCGCCGTCGTGCGGGAAGCGGAAGTGCACATCGCGCGGGGCGTACGGGGCCCAGTCGCCGCCGATGCGCAGGTTCTCGTCGAGCCGGTACGGCGCCACCACCTTGCCGGGGTTCATCCGGTCGCCCGGGTCGAACACGGCCTTGAGCCGCCCGAAGGCCGTCACCAGCTCCTGGCCGAACATCCGCGGCAGCAGCTCGCCCCGGCTCTGCCCGTCCCCGTGCTCGCCGGAGAAGGACCCGCCGAACTCGACCACGAGATCGGCCGCCCGCTCCATGAACCGCCGGTAGTCGGCCACGCCCCGCGCGCTGTACAGGTCGAAGGGGATCCGCGTGTGCACGCACCCCTGCCCGAAGTGGCCGTACAGGCTCGGCCCGGCGTCGCTCTGGTACCCGAACTCCTCGAACAGGCCGCGCAGCCGCCGCAGATACTCGCCCAGCCGCTCCGGCGCCACCGCCGAGTCCTCCCAGCCCTCCCAGGTGTCGGGATGGCCGGGGACGTGCGCGGTGGCGCCGAGACCGGCCTCGCGGACCTGCCAGAGCTGCTCCTCATGGGCGGGGTCGTCCAGGAAGGCGACCTCGGTGTCGTGCTCGGACTCGTGCAGCCCGTCCAGCATCCGGTGCGCCCGCTCGTCGGCCTCCTCGATGCTCTCGCCGCCGAACTGCACCATCAAGTAGGCGTTGCCCTCGGGCAGTTGGTCGATGGCCTTGCGGTTGAGGTGCTTGAGCCGCTCGTCGTGGACGAGGTGGCGGTCGACGCCCTCCAGCGCGACCGGCTCGTACGGCAGGATCGCCGGTACGGCATCCGCCGCGGCCGCGATGTCCCCGAACCCCAGCACCACCAGCGCGCGTTCCTTCACCACCGGCACCAGCTCCAGCTCCGCCCGCAGGACGGTGACCAGCGTCGACTCGCTGCCGACCAGCAGCCCGGCGACGTCGAAGCCGTGTTCGGGCAGCAGCGAGTCGAGGTTGTAGCCGGAGACCCGGCGGGGGATGGCCGGGAAGCGGCGGCGGATCTCGTCGGCGTGGCCGTCGCGCAGGGCACGCAGCTTCCGGTACACGGACGCGCGCAGATCGCCGTGCCGCTCGATCTCGGCGTACTCCTCGTCACTGGTCCGACCGCACCAGAAGCGGGTGCCGTCGTAGAGCAGCACCTCCAGGCGGGCGATGTTGTCGACGACCTTGCCGGTCGCCTGTGCGGTGGCGCCGCAGGAGTTGTTGCCGATCATGCCGCCGATCGTGCAGTTGGCGTGGGTGGCGGGCTCGGGGCCGAAGCACAGCCCGGTCGGGGCGAGCCGCCGGTTGAGCTCGTCGAGGACGATGCCCGGCTGCACGACGCAGGTGCGCGCCTCGGCGTCGACCGACTCCAGCTCCGTGCAGTACTTCGACCAGTCGATGACGACGGCCGTGTTGGTGCACTGCCCGGCCAGCGAGGTCCCGCCGCCCCGCGACAGCACCGGCGCGTCGTGCTCCCGCGCGACGGCCACCGCCTCCGCGGCGGCCTCGGGGGTGTGCGGTACGACCACGCCGATCGGCGTCTGCCGGAAGTTCGAGGCGTCGGTGGAGTAGGCGGCGCGGCTGCCGGCGTCGAACCGGACCTCCCCGTCGACGCGCTCGCGCAGGGCCGCCTCCAGCGCGGCCGGGTCGCAGGGCCGTACCGCTTCCTGCCGTACGACGGGAGCGGGCAGATCCGAGATGCCCATGAACGCCTCCTGGATGTCGGTGCGGGCACCGCCCCGGGTACCCGCGACCGCAGCGGCGACTACTCGGGCGTGGCCTCCGCCGCGAAGTCGGGCATCAGCGCGCACATGGCCTGGCGCTGGGTGGGCCCCATGAACCGGGCCAACGCCTCCTTGACCGTCTCGGCGAGGACCCCGGAGGCCTCCGTGAGCAGGTCCCGCGCCCTATCGGTGAGGGCGACCTCGACGCCGCGCCTGTCGCCGCAGACCGACTTGCGGGTGACCAGGCCGGCGTGCTGGAGGCAGGCGATCTGGTAGGTGAGGCGGGTCTTGGGGCGGCCCAGGAGTTCGGCGATCCGGGTCATGCGCAGCGCCTCGCCGGGGTCCGCGGCGAGCAGGCACAGGACCAGGAACTCGTCGTGCGAGACGTCCAGCCGCTCCTTGACGACGGTGCGCAGCTCCTGCTCGACGGCCCCCGTCGCGGCCAGCATCAGCATCCAGGCGTGCAGCTCGGGGGGCAGGAGTCCGTCGCCGGAGGCGGAGGGGCAGTCGGAGTGGTCGGCCATGGATTCGAGTGTATCTGTTGTTCAAATTTGGAATATCGGCTAGCGTGGCGTCGTCCAAATTTGGATTACAGACCCGATGCCCATCCGATGCTCAGGAGTGAAAGATCATGACCGTCGCCGTCGAAACCGGAACCTGGCAGCTCGACACCGCCGCCTCCACCGTCGCCGTCCGGCACAAGACGTTCTGGGGCCTGGTCACCGTGAAGGGCGCCTTCGCCGCCGTCACCGGCAACGGCGAGGTGCGGCCCGACGGCTCCGCCGTCGGCACGATCACCGTGGACGCCACCTCTCTGGACACCGGTAACGCCAAGCGCGACGAGCACCTGCGCTCCGCCGACTTCTTCGACGCCGCCAACCACCCCGAGATCACCTTCGCGGTCCGCGGCGCCGAGCTGCGCGCCGGCGACGAGGTGCACGTCGCCGGTCAGCTCACCGTCCGGGGCATCAGCCGCCCCCAGTCCGTCACCGCCCGCCTCGTCGGCGCGGACGACCGGGCGCTCACCCTGGACGCCGAGTTCACCGTGGACCGCGAGCAGTTCGCCATGGGCTGGAACCAGCTCGGCATGATGCGCGGCCTCACCACGGTCACCGCCACCCTCCGCTTCACCCGGACCGCAGCCTGACGCCGGCCCGCGTTCTCCCGCGGATCAGTACACGTCCCGCACGTACCGCTTCGCCGCCGCGAGCTGCTTCACATACGCCGACGCCTCGGCCTCGTCCAGCCCGCCGTGCGTGACCGCGATGTCCCTCAGCGCCCGGTCCACGTCCTTGGCCATGCGTGAGGCGTCCCCGCAGACGTAGAAGTGGGCGCCGTCCTGCAGCCAGCGCCACAGCTCCGGGCCGTGCTCGCGCATCCGGTCCTGGACGTACACCTTGTTGCGCTGGTCGCGGGAGAACGCGGTGTCGAGCCGGTCGAGCACGCCCTCGTCGAGCAGCGCGGTCAGCTCCTCCTCGTAGTAGAAGTCGCTGGCCCGGTGCTGCTCGCCGAAGAACAGCCAGTTGGGCGCCCCGTGCCCGAGCGCACGCCGCTCCTGGAGGAAGCCGACGAAGGGCGCGACCCCCGTGCCCGGGCCGACCATCACCATCGGCGTCGAGGCGTCGGCGGGCGGCCGGAAACCGGGGGAGCGCTGCACGAAGACCGGCACCTCGGCGTCCGGCCCGGCGTCGGCCAGGAAGGGCGAGCAGACCCCGCCGCGCGGCCGGCCGTGCAGGTTCTCGTACCGCACGACGGAGACCGTCAGCGAGACGCGGTGCGGGTCGACCAGCGGGCTGGACGATATGGAGTACAGCCGCGGCTGGAGCTTCTTCAGCACCCCGGTCCACTCCTCGGCCCCCGCCCGCACCGGATGCTCGGCGAGGACGTCCACGGCCTGCCGCCCCCAACTCCACTGCGCAAGGCCGTCCTTGTTGTCGGGCCGCAGCAGCTTGCGCAACTCCCGGTCGTCCCGCACGCGTTCGGCGACGAAGCGCAGCAGGTCCGGGGTGATCCGCGTGATGTCGAGGTGCCGGTGCAGCGCCTCGGAGAAGGACGTCTCGCCGACGTCGTCGATCGTCACGGCCGCCGACCCGTCGACCCCGGTGACCGCCAGCCACTCCGCCACCAGCGCGGGCGAGTTGACCGGCCGGACGCCGAGCGCGTCGCCCGCCTCGTACGTCAGCGAGGTCCCGCTGGTGTCGAAGGTGAACCGCCGCACCTCCTTGTCCGCACCGGGCCGGCTCAGCAGCCGGTTGCCGACGAGGCGGGCGGTGGCCGCGGCGGGCCTGGCGCGGCCCTTCGGCTTCTCGACGGCCGGCGCCTTTGCACCGCCCAGCGCGGCGAGGACCTGGTCGAGCCACGCCCCGGCGGACGGCTCGTAGTCCGGTTCGCAGTCCGTGCGGGGTGCCAGCCGCACCGCGCCCAGTTCGTCCAGCCGCGCGTCGAGCCGGCGCCCGTGCCCGCAGAAGTCGTCGTAGGACGAGTCGCCGAAGGCGAGCACGGCGTAGCGCACCCCGTCCAGCCGGGGCGCCCCGTCGTCGGCCAGGGAGTCCCACAGGCCCGAGCCGTTGTCCGGCGCGTCGCCGTCGCCGAACGTGCTGGTGATGAAGAGCAGGTCGGCCGTGCGGGCGAGGGTGGCGACATCGGCCTCGTCCATGCCGACCAGCGTGGCCCGGTGCCCGGCCGCGCCCAGCCGCTCGGCGGCGGCGGAGGCGAAGTCCTCGGCGTTGCCGGTCTGCGAGGCCCACAGCACGACGACCTCACGGCCCGGCGGCTGAGCCGGCTGCGCCGACCGCGAGTACATGCCGGCGAGGACGCCGTTGACCCACAGCGCGTGCTCGGGGCTGAAGGGCGCGTCCGGCGGCAGGACGGGGATGCCGGGCGCGCCGGTCTCGATACCGGCGAGGAAGCCGGTGAGGTAGAGGCGTTCCTGAGCGGTCAGGACGGGCGGCGGGGCGGGGTCGAGCCCGAAGGGGTTGCCGCCCGGGGGGACGGAGGCCGGGGTGACGGAGGCCGGGACGATCACCTCGGGAGCCGGCGCCGGCTCGTGCACCTTCGCCAGCGACACGGCGCACACCTTGAACTCCGGCTGGAAGGAGATCGGGTCCACCGCGTCGCTGGTGACCGCGTTGACGCTCAGATACTCGCCGAACAGGTCGTTCCAGTGGAACGGCGCGAAACAGCCCCCCGGCCGCACCCGCTCGGTCACGACGGCCGGCAGCACCGCCCGCCCCCGCCGCGAGGCGACCTCCACCCGGTCCCCGTCGGCGATCCCCAGCTCACGCGCGTCCCGCGGATGCACCTCCACGAACGGCCCCGGGTTCAGCTTGTTGAGCTTGGCCACCTTCCCGGTCTTGGTCAGCGTGTGCCACTGGTGCTGCACCCGCCCGGTGTTCAGCACGAAGGGATAGTCGTCGTCCGGCATCTCGGCGGCCGGCAGGTGCGGCCGGGCGTGAAAGACGGCCCGCCCGCTCGCGGTCGGGAACCGCAGGTCGCCGTCCGCGGCGACGTACCGGATCGGATTGCGCTCGGGCCCGTCCATCTCGGCGGCCGGCCACTGCACGGGCGTGTCCCGCAGCCGCTCGTACGTCACCCCGCGCAGATCCCAGCCGGTCACCGGGTTCCAGGCGCGCCGTATCTCCTCGAAGACGTCCTCGGCGCTGTCGTACGAGAACCCCTTCTCGTACCCCATCGCACGGGCGACGGCCGCGATGATCCGCCAGTCCGCCATCGCCTCGCCCGGCGGATCGGCCACCGGCGCGGTGAGGGTCAGATTGCGCTCACTGTTGACGAAGACGCCCTCGCCCTCGGTCCACATCGCGCCGGGCAGTACGACATCGGCGTAGGCGTTGGTCTCGGTCTCGCCGAAGACGTCCTGGGTGACGACGAACTCGGCGGCCTCCAGGCCCTCGATGACGGTGCGGCGGTTGGCGACCGAGGCGACGGGGTTGGTGCAGATGATCCAGCAGGCCTTGATCTGGCCGTCGGCCATCTTCCGGAACATCTCGACGGTGCCCTTGCCCACCCCGTCGGCGCGCACCGTCCCCGGCGGCAGCTCCCACAGCTCCTCGACGAAGGCCCGCTCGGCGTCGACGAGGACGGACCGCTGTCCCGGCAGCCCCGGGCCCATGTAGCCCATCTCCCGGCCGCCCATCGCGTTGGGCTGCCCGGTGAGGGAGAGGGGGCCGGAGCCGGGACGGCATATCGCCCCCGTGGCCAGATGCAGGTTGACCAGGGCGTTCGTGTTCCAGGTGCCGTGCGTGGACTGGTTCAGCCCCATTGTCCAGCAGCTCGTCCACTCGCCCGCCTCGCCGATCAGCCGGGCGGCGGTGCGCAGGTCGTCCTCGGCGAGCCCGGTGATCTCGGCGACGGTGTCCGGCGGATAGTCGGCGAGGAACGCGGGCATCGCCTCCCAGCCCTCGGTGTGGGCGGCGATGAAGTCGGGGTCGGTGTGGCCGTTGTCGACGAGCAGACGCAGCAGTCCGTTGAGGAGGGCGAGGTCGGTGCCCGGCTTGATCTGCAGGAACAGATCGGCTTTCGCGGCCGTGGCGGTCCGCCGCGGGTCGACCACGATCAGTTTCGCCCCTGCCTTGACCCGCTCCATCATCCGCAGGAAGAGGATGGGATGGCAGTCGGCCATGTTCGAGCCGATGACCAGGAAGACATCGGCCTTGTCGAGGTCGTCGTACGACCCGGGCGGCCCGTCGGCGCCGAGCGACAGCTTGTAACCCATGCCCGCGCTGGCCATGCACAGCCGCGAGTTCGACTCGATCTGGTTCGTCCGCACGAACCCCTTGGCCAGCTTGTTCGCCAGATACTGCGCCTCCAGGCTCATCTGCCCGGAGACATAGAAGGCGACCGCGTCCGGCCCGTGCTCGTCGACGGTCGCGCGCAGCCTGCGGGCGGTCTCGGCGATCGCGTCGGCGGTGGGGGCGGGCACCGGCTCCTCGCCCCGCTCCTCCCTGACCAGCGCGGTGGTCAGCCGCCCCGGCGCGGCGAGCATCTCGGCGGTCGTCGCGCCCTTCGTGCACAGCCGGCCCGCGTTCGCCGGATGCGCCTTGTCGCCGGAGGCCTTCAGCACCGTGCGCCGCCCGTCCGGCCCCATCCCGACGTCCAGCAGGATCCCGCAGCCGACTCCGCAGTACGTGCAGACCGACCGGACCTGGGTCGTGGAGGTGGTCGAGGTCACGCGCTGCCCTTCTCCGGTGGTCGGGGTGGTGTCTGGAGCGTACGAATTGCCCGTTACGTCGATGTCACATCCCTTGATCATGAGGAGTTACGTTGGCCACACAGCCGCGCGAAGGGCGATGTGAGGGGGGTGCTGGGCGGTCGCGCACCGTGTCGCTGTTGGGCCGAACGGGTGACTTGGCGTAAGAATTGGCCGGTGCAGGCATTGAAGGCGAGTCAAGGTGGGGGGAGCCGGTGAACAGCCACGACGTCACCGATGAACAGTGGGAAGGGCTCGCCCAGGTCGTGCCGCTGCGCGGTCGCGACGCCTGGCCGTCGTCGGTGGATCACCGCGCGATGCCGGAAGCGGAGACCGAGCCCCGCCGTCGCTTCGTCGTACTGCGGGTCAATGTGTTCGGGGACGCCCGCGAGGTCGCCGAGACGCTGATGTCCGGGATTCCCGTGCTGCTGGACCTGACCGGAGCGGAGAACGAGGTCGCCAAGCGGGTCCTGGACTTCAGCACCGGCGTCGTCTTCGGACTGGGCAGCGGGATGCACCGGGTGGACCGCAACGTGTTCCTCCTGACGCCGCCCGGGACCGAGGTGAGCGGGCTGATGGAGGGGGCCGGGGTGCCCGGCACGTGACGGGCTCGCCCGATCGTAGGAAGGGCTTCGGGGTGGAACGGTTCGCCCGCCGGTAGGGGGCCTACGGTCCGGACATGGGCGTGTCGTGTGTGTCTGCTGCCGTGTCCCTTCCGCCTCAGGAGCGCCGAACCTGTCGGCCCCGGCTCACCGAACTGCGGCTGTCCGCGTTCGCCGGGCACCGGCGGGCCGCGCTCGCGCTGGGGGCGTTCACGCTGTTCGCCGGGCCCAGCGGGTGCGGCAAGACGAGCGCGTTACGGGCGTACGAGGCGCTGGCGCGGCTCGGCGCAGGCGCCACGGTCAGGGAGGTCTTCCCGGACCCGGCGGCCTGCGTTCCGGAGCGGGCGCGGCCCGACGCCCAGCGGCGGCGCGGTTTCCGTATCGGCTGCACTGCCGACGGCCCCGAGGGTCCCGTCCGCCTCGATGTCGCCGTGCAGGCCGAGCCCGGACTGCGGATCGTCGGGGAGCGGCTGAGCGCCGGGGGCCTCGTGCTCCTGGAGACGGCCCTGCGCGACCCGAGCCGGCCCTTTGTGCAGGCCGCCTGGCACACGGCCGGGCAGGCGCCGGTGACCCGGGCGCCGCTGCCCGACGACCGGCTCGGTACCGCGCTGCTGCCGCTGCGGGTGGCCGGCAAGACGGACGGGCAGCGGCGGGTGCTGGCCGCCGCCGAGCAGATGGTGGTGGCGCTGCGGTCGGTCTTCGCGTGCGATCCGCGGCCCGAGCGGATGCGCGATGCGGTGCCGGTCGGGTCCGGGCGGCTGCTCGCGGGGTGCGACAACCTGGCCGAGGTGCTGTGGCGGACCCGGGCCGAGTGCGGACAGCGGCATGCGCAGCTCGTGGCCGCGGCGCGGGCGGGGTGCGCGGGAACGGTGGCCGATGTCGTCGGCGAGGTGCTGGGGAACGGGACGGTACGGGGCGTGCTCGACCGGGGGGACGGGGTGCGCACGGAACTCGGCCGGCTCGGCGACGGCGAGCTGCGGTATCTCGCGCTGTCGCTGGTGCTGCTGACCGGGCCCGGGGTGCTGGAGGTCGACCCGGTGCGCGAGGTGCCCGAGGCCATGCAGACGCTGACCGTGCTGGCGGACGGGCTGGACCGGGGGCTGGACCCGGTGCAGCGGGGGGAGTTGGCCGCGCTGGCGGCGCGGATGTGCGAGCGGGGGCACATCCGGGTGGTCGGGGCCGTGAGCGATGCGTCGGGTGTGGCGGGGGTGCCCGGGCTGACGGTGGTACACCTGGAGCCGTGACCGAACCTCTTGATGTCGCCAAGCTGCAGCGCAGGCTGGCCGAGTTCGCCGCCGCGCGCAACTGGCAGCCGTATCACACGCCGAAGAACCTCGTCGCGGCGCTGAGCGTCGAGGCGTCCGAACTCGTCGAGATCTTCCAGTGGTTGACGCCGGAGGAGTCGACGCGGGTCATGGCCGACGCGAACACCGCGGCGCGGGTGACGGACGAGGTCGCGGACGTGCTGGCGTACCTGTTGCAGTTGTGCGAGGTGCTGGGGATCGACGCGCTGGCCGCGCTGGACGCGAAGATCGACCGGAACGAGCGGAGGTTCCCGGCGCCGTAGGAAGGCGTAGGAAGGCGCGGGGGGCGCACGGGAACCGGCGGGGGACGGGCGGGGACGGCGCCGGGGAGGCGCCAGGGAAGCACGCCATCCGCTTTCACTCTACGTGTTCATTAAGCTGCCCGCAACCGAAAAGTTGTCCATAGATTTCCGTCTTCCTCTGGCTTTTCGTCTCAGAGCCCTTCACTCTGGGTAGTGGACAAGGGAGTTCAGGCGGACGCGTGGGCAGCGCGTCGGGACAGACGGGGACTGCGGATGGACGCGGTGCGGCTCATCGTGACTAGCAGGCGTGCGCTGGCGGGCAGCGGGGGCGCGCCGGAAACCATGACCGAGGTGTGGCAGGCGCAGGCCCTGGCTCAGGCGATCGGCAGCAGACTGGCGGTCTTCGGACCACCCGAACTGCGCGGCGAGGCACTGGGGTTGACGGAGCTGGCGGGACGCGGCTGCGGCGTACTGGACACACCGGACCTCGCGAACGGGGAGTTACGCGCGGCCCAGCTCACCGAGCTGGGCGATGCGCGGCAGGCACTGATGCATCTGGGGAGCCTGCTGGGGGAGGCCGGGATAGCGCTCGTCGGCATCGCCAGCGCCGCGGACGACGAGGCGACGTACTGGCAGTGCATGGAGGCCATCGACGCAGCGGAGGAGTCCCGGGACCGGGTGCGGGAGTTGCTGCGCAGACTGGCGGTGCGGGAGGAGGTGCTGGCGGAGCGGGAGGCGGGGTAATTCAGTTCGTCGTGGGGGTCTGGGGGCCGCAGGCCCCCAGCCGTGACGCCGGCAACGTGTCAGCCGGCCTCCCCCTCCTGCTGAGCGCGAGCGCCCCGCGTCGTCCCCCCGGTCGACTGCAGGTCCGCGTCCAGAGCCGACAGGTCCGCATTCAGCGCCGCCATCAGCTCCTCCATCTGCTGGAGCAGCCCCTTCGGCCGGCCGGTGCCGCCGCTCTGCTGTGGCATGGATTCCTCGGACATGACGGCCTCCTCGGGCCTCCGGCCCCCCCAGTGGCAGCGGGCCGACACGGTGACGCTCCGGCGCTCGGCAGGCCGGGGCGGGAGCCGGGCGGTCCGGCTCCGACCGAGCCAACGATCACCGTCGGGGGCGGTCACTGGCCCGGGGTGACGGCGGCCGTGACGTTGACGGAATTCACCCGACCGGGGCCATCGGGGCCAGGGGGACCGGTGCGGTCGACCGGCGTCACGGCAGGCAGGATGGAGACATGGATCTTCGCATCTTCACCGAGCCCCAGCAGGGGGCCACCTACGAGACCTTGCTCCGCGTGGCGAAGGCCACCGAGGACCTTGGATTCGATGCATTCTTCCGATCCGACCACTATCTGAAGATGGGTTCCGGGGACGGCCTTCCCGGCCCCACCGACGCCTGGATCACGCTCGCCGGCCTCGCCAGGGAGACCAAGCGGATCCGCCTCGGCACCCTGATGACCGCCGGCACGTTCCGGCTGCCCGGCGTCCTCGCCATCCAGGTCGCCCAGGTCGACCAGATGTCCGGCGGCCGGGTCGAACTCGGCCTGGGCGCGGGCTGGTTCGAGGAGGAGCACAAGGCGTACGGCATCCCGTTCCCGAAGGAGAAGTTCGCCCGCCTGGAGGAGCAGCTCGCCATCGTCACCGGTCTGTGGGCGACCGAGGTGGGCCAGACCTTCGACTTCCACGGGACCCACTACGACCTCACCGCTTCGCCCGCCCTGCCCAAGCCCGCCCAGGCCCGGATCCCGGTGCTCATCGGCGGCCACGGCGCCACCCGTACGCCGCGGCTGGCCGGCAAGTACGCCGACGAGTTCAACATGCCGTTCGCCTCGGTCGAGGACAGCCAGCGGCAGTTCGGCAGGGTGCGGGCCGCCGCCGAGGAGACCGGCCGCAAGGGGGACGACCTCGTCTACTCCAACGCCCTGGTCGTGTGCGTGGGCAAGGACGACCAGGAGGTCGCCCGCCGCGCCGCCGCGATCGGACGCGAGGTCGACGAGCTGAAGGTCAACGGGCTCGCCGGCTCTCCCGCCGAGGTCGTCGAGAAGATCGGCCGGTACCGGGAGATCGGCTCGCAGCGGATCTACCTCCAGGTCCTGGACCTGGACGACCTGGACCACCTGGACCTGATCTCCTCCCAGGTCCAGTCGCAGTTGTCGTAGGCGCGTCGCACCGACAGCGGTCCGGCCGGCGGATCGGAGCACGGCACACGATCCGCCGGCCGGCCCGTCAGGGCTTGCGGGCGACCGCCGCGTACAGCGGGGTCTCCTCCCCCTCGTGCGGTTCACCGAGTTCCGGGTGCCAGAGCGCGGCGAGCGTCAGGCCGGGATCCAGCAGGTCGAGGCCCGCGAAGAAGCCGGCGAACTCCTCGCGCGAGCGCACCTGCGCGGGAGTGCCGCCCTTGCGGTACACCTCGACGACGCGCTCCCAGGTCTCCGGGTCGAAGTCCCCCGTCGCGTGCGACAGCGTCAAGTAGCTGCCGGGCGCCAGGGGTTCGAGCAGCTCGCGCACGATCCGGCCGGGCTCGTCCTCGTCCGTCACCAGATGCAGGAGCGCCACCAGGGACAGCGCGACCGGCTGGGTGAAGTCGAGGGTCTGCCGTGCCGCCGCGAGGATCTCGCCCGGTTCCCGCACATCGCCGTGGACGTAGGCCGTCCTTCCCTCCCGGGTGCTGTGCAGCAGGGCCTCGGCGTGGCGCAGGACGATCGGATCGTTGTCGGCGTACACGACCCGGGCGTCGGGCGTGATCCCCTGCACGATCTGATGGAGGTTCGGCTCGGTCGGGATGCCGGTGCCGATGTCGAGGAACTGACTCACGCCCCGCTCGGCCAGCAGCCGGGAGGCGCGGTGCATGAACCGGCGGTTGGTCCGCGCCATCTCCCGCACGGCCGGGAACAGGGAGATCACCTGCTCGGCCGCTTCGGCGTCGACCGGGTAGTTGTCCTTCCCGCCGAGGAAGTAGTCGTACATGCGGGCCGAGTGGGGCCTGCTGGTGTCGAGGGGTTTCGCGCGTAATCCGGCGTCTGTCACGTGAGGCCTCCGCTGGTGGACGGGCGTGGGCGCTCAGTCGTACCACGTTCGAACGCCCGGACGATCCGGAGGCTAGCGAAAATTCCCGAGTGCTGCCGATGCCCGCCCTGTGCCGTGTGCGTTTCCGCAGTTCTCCGCTGGGCTCTGACCTGGACTGTTGCTCTCGGGCACGGATGATCTCCTCGTCCGCCCCGGCGCGGCCGGCTCACGCGCGGTGTCGTCGCTCAGCCAGTGCTCGCCCGGCACGTGACCGTCCCACCGGGAGCGGGCCCGGGCAACTACGTCTGCCAGCCACCCGACTCGCGCTTCGGCCTCGTCACGGGCCCGTTCACAGGCGCTGCGCTCCGCCACGGCGTGCCGGGCCTGCTCGAATCGGACGCGAGCGCTGTCCTGTACGACGCGCTGCTCATCCTCCCGCACGGCGAGGTCCTGGTCGACACGGTGCCGGTCCCGGCCGCTCGCCCCCAGGTGAACAGACTGACTACGACGGCCCGGGCGGCGCTCGAAATGGGCCGCACGGTGCGCTTCCGTCGCCGTGAGGGGCATCTGAGCGGCGAGCAAGGCTTGTTCGGCGGTGTGGGGCGGGACGCGGCACTCCGACATCCGGCCGGCAGCCCGGCCGGCGGCCTCCTCGGCCGCCCGCAGCTCGGCCTCCGCGGTGGGCTGACCGCGCACTGCCGCGGCGGCGGACTCACGCTCGGCGCGCAGCCGCTCGAGGGTGGCGAGCGCGGCCCGGAAGCGCTGTCCGGCCTCGCGCCACACGCCGCTGCGGGGTGTCCTGCCGTACTCGCGCAGCAGGTGGGCCAGCCCGCGTTCGCTGTCGACCCAGCCGTTGCGGTTACGGCGGCGCCCGCGCGGCGGGGGCGGCGGAGGAGTCATCCCACCATGGCTCCCCGAGCGCCTGGCGGGCGGGGATCTCGGTGGAGATGGTCTCCACAGCACCGTTGTTCGCCGAGGCCGGTGCACGGCGCCTGCTCGGCGAAGGCCTGCGACGGCAGCCGCAGCGTGGCCGGCCGCACGGCACGCTCCACGATCACCGCGGCGAAGCAGTCGCGCAGCATGGTGGTCTTGCCGGTGCCGCACGCACCCGGACCTGGGCCGGGCGGAACAGACGGTCGCCAGGGCGGTGGCGCGAGCGGCGAACGGCAGCGTCGAGTGGGACATCGACCGCAGCGACATCCTCAGGGAGAGCTCGCCGGTGGCGTACCGGGGGGAGGCCGGGAGCGCGCCCTGGTGTTCGGTGCAGGAGACGCTGAGGCGCGATGGTGCCGGACCTTGGGTGTCGTGAGTTCCCGGTACTACGTGCACGCCGTGAGTGTGGGAGGTGGCTATCGCTCGTCCGGCGGCAGTTCCGCGAGGAGGTCGACTCCGGTCAGTTCCGCGAGCCGGGCGGCGATCCGCGTGAGGGGAATGCGCAGCCGGTCGAGGTCCGCGCGCATCTCGGCGGAGCGCTCCCAGGCGTGCTCATGCGCTGTAGGACTGGTGCCGTCGGGGCGCTTGGCCTCGTGCTGCTGGAGGGCGGGGTGCCAGGTCGAGAGGAACGGGCGGAGGTGCTCGTTCGCCAGACTGGCGGCGACGCGGGGCAGAACGAGTGGTGCGGTGGTCTCGGCGGCGACCCGGTGGAGGACCTCCCGGGTAGTGCTGAAGAGGGCGTGCAGGGAGACGAGGGCTTCCCGTAGCGAGCCTTGGTCCGGTGCGAGCGGCTGGACGCCGACACGGGTGACCAGTTCGACCTGGAGATCGAAGGCCGCGGCGCGCTCGACGGGCCCTGGACCGCGGTGCTTGGCCGACGGATCCGTGAGGGCCTGAGGAACGGGAAGCGGGGGACGGGCGGTTGGGGCGGGGACGGCAGCCAGGGCGTGCAGGAGCAGCCGTCGGAGATCCTCCTGCCGGGCGGTGTCGATGTCATGCCGTCGCACGGCGCGGGCCGACAACGGGTGGAGGGTCCAGGTACGCGACAGGACGGGGTCGGGACGCAGGGCGCCGGAACCGAGAAGGGATTCAACGGCTTCTGCCACCAAGGGACCAGCCTCCCAGGGATCGTACGGGGAGACTGCCGCCAGCACGTTCTCCAGGGTGGACTGGTGCAGCGGTGCCGGGCAGGCAAGAGCGAGCAGACGCAGGACGTCGTCGACCGGACCGTGCCCGGTCAGCGGGCGGGTGAGGAGAGACGCCGCGAGCCGCCCGTTGGTGCGGTCGCGGGGCTGCGAACCGGTGAGCACATCGCCACCGGGGGCGTGCAGCCTTTCGCGTGCATGAACAAACCCGGTCGATGCCGCAAGATCGGCGAGCACATCGAGCGCGTGCGGATGGCCGCCCACATCGTGGACCAGGGCGAGGGCGGCCCGTTGCTCGGACCCGTCGGCAGGAGTGCGCCGCGAGGTGATCAGAGTGAGCCCGTCGTCGTCCGGAAGCGGGGCTACATCGATCGGCTCGGCGAAAGCGGTGTAGCGCAGCGAGCGCGTGGTGATGAGAGTGGCGGCGAGCAGGTGGGGCCCACGCAGCTGGTGGAACTGACTGTCCTTGAGCCCGTCCGGGACCCCGTCGACGACCCACAGGCACGGGGTGTTCTGCTCGCCGAGGTGGACGGCGAGCCGGCTGAGCAGCCGGGAGAGGGATGCGTCCGGCACATCGATGCCGCGGGCCGCCAGGACGGTTGCCACCTGGTCGGCATAGGTGTCCATGGCGCGGGTCACGGCACCGAGGCCCTCGGGCTCTTCGGTGTGCAGATCGAACCAGAAGACGCCGCCGGGGAAGGCGGAGCGGAAGCGCAGTGCGTATTCCTGGGCGAGGAGGGACTTGCCGATGCCGGGCATGCCCCGCAACTGCGCGGTGCGTCCGCTGCCGGCCTGGTACACGAGCGGTGCCTGGTGCCGGTGCAGGGCGGTGTGGATCTGCCACTGTTCGGGGAGCCGGCCGGTGAAGCGGGCCGAACCTGTGCGAGCGGGGGCGGGCAGCCATGGCACGACGGGGGAGGCGGTGTGGACTCCCATGGGCTCGGAGAGTCCGGCGACATGGGCGTGGACGCGTGTGGCGAGCCGGTTCGCCTCCTCGGCGTCGGCGCGCCAGGGCCAGTACCGGGCGTCCCGGAGCTCGACCGGGTGGATGTGGTCGGCGGACGGCTCGGGGTTGACCACGAGGATCCGCCGGCGGGGGTCGCCCTCTCGCTGGCCGGCCAAGTAGGCGTAGGTGAGTTCCCACTGACAGGCACGGCGCCGCGGGTAGTCCGACGAGTACAGGGCCAGCAGCACCTTGGCGCGTGCCAGCGCCGTGGTGATGGTGGCGGTGATCGAGGTGAAGTCCTCCACAGCGGTGTCGTCGACGAACACCCTCAGTCCCTGCGCACGCAGGGCGGCGACCACTGCTTCGGCCTGACCGGTCGCGGAGCGGCTGTAGCTGACGAACACATCCCATTCGGAGGGGGGCCGCTCGGGCGAGGCGCTCATGAGCACGGTCTCCCTCGCCTGTCCTCAGCACGCCCCCGGGCCGTGCACACCCGTGACGGCATCAGCCCCGAATACAGCGGGGGGGGGGCGTTGAACGCGGACGACATCAAGGCGCACGACGGCCCTTTCTGGAGCGTCGCGCCGGTCGGTCCAGTAGTGATCACTACCCCATCATCGGTCATCCGTGTCGTCGGCAGCGGGGGCGGGGTCGGCCGGGCATGTCCCGTCCGGTGCGGACGGGCGTGGTCCGGGCACGGGGCGGGAAGGGCCGGACGGCGGCTGATCCGTGCGGCGCGCCGACGGGCGCAGGTGGCGCTCGGGATCGCGGAGCCCCGCGATCTCGCCGAGGGCCACGAAGTAGGGGCGCAGATTCTGCTGCAGAGCCCGCAGCTCCTGCCGGAAGAGGGCGTTGTCCGGCCATGCGGACTCATCCGACTCGGGATGCGCCTGCTCGAAGGCCTGGAGCCGGGGGTGCCACTTGGACAGAAAGGGCGCCAGCTCGAAGTTGAGGATGTCCAGGACCAGTTCATGCACCGAGTCGCCGTTGGACGGAGGGGGCGGTGCTTCCCCCGACTCCAGGGGCTCCCGGTACAGGTCGAACAGCGTCTTGAGCGACGTGAGCGCCTCGCGCAGGTTGCCGCTGCCGTCCTCCAGCGGTCGGGTGGCGACGCGGGTCGAGGCCTGGAAGAACATCCGTTGGGCGGCCTGGCGCATATCGGTGTTCGCTTTGAACGTCATTTCGCTGCCGGGCAGGACGAGGCGGACTTCGGTCAGTTGCACGGAGCGGCGGTACAGGTCGGCACCGAGAGCGGCGGCGACGCCCAGGAGGCCCCCGACGACCACGGACAGACTCTGCCCGCCTGTCCGGCTGAGCGAGTAGGCGACAATGCCGGCAACGGAGCCGAGCACCCCCGCCAACACGGCCCGGGCCCCTGCCCGTAGCACCGTTCGCACCCGCACCGACGCGATCCCGCCGTCCGTCATGATCCCTCCCGTTCCCCGCCCCGCCCAGTCCGGTTCCCGCCCGCTCGGCAGGCGTTGGTCGTACGACGCACACGGCATGCGCCTGTCCACGATAGTGATCAACGTCGTTGCCGCGCACAGTCCCCCGGGGGATGGTGCGGGGTCGGGCGTCAAGAACGGCCCAGGCGGCCTCCCTCCTCGTCGGCCCCGGACGCCTCCCGCGCCGGAGACGGCCCAGCCCCAACGTGACCAACGCCGCGATTTCCTACGGGTGGCGTGAGGTCGTAGGCGTCGGATTCTCCTCCGAGGCCAGCCCGTTGTTCAGCCCGGTCCAGTGCGGCGCGGTGGCGATGGCCCGCAGCCGTTCGAGGGCGGCGGTGAGCCCGGGGTCCGGTGCGGATGCGTCGGACCAGGGCGGGAGGAGCGGGCCGTCCAGGATCCCGAGTGCCTGCCTGCCGCCGATCACCAGACGCGCATCGACGAAGTCCCACATGCGCCGCCGCATCGCGGTCAGGAACCTGGCTCGTTCGTGCTCGTCGATGATGGGCGCCGGCGCCTCGCTTCGGCCCCGTTCGGGATCCGTGTCCTGGCCGTTCCTTCCCGTCCGGATCAAGACAGACGATCTCACCGTACGCGCCCAGCGCATGGCGCTGCCGCTGTAGTTCGGACAGCGGGAGCTTTGCGGTGCGACGGCCAGGCCAGGAGGTTGTGGAACCGGAGGGCGGGCGCGCTGCAGGTCCGCAGCCGCTCGACGAGGAAACGGGTATACCCGTCCTCGCGCAGGTCCCCGCCGTGGACGAGGTCCCCTCCGGACAGGACGACCGGCGAACGGCGACTGTGCCGCGTCCGCGACCGACGAGTCCCACCGCCCGTCCAGCGGCACGACCGGCTCTCGCAGGGCCACACCGCGCCGATCTGCTACGGAACGTTCCAGTTCGATGCCGTCCGCCCAGCCCTCTTGGGGCGAATCCCCTCCCGTCCGCGACGATCGGCGTCGATCCGGAGCTGGACGCGCAGCTGTGCACGGTGTTCCGGGGCGGGTGATCGCGCTCGGGAAGGACCCGCGGTGCCGCAGGCCCCGCTACTCCCGGGGAGGTACGGGCGGCGTCGCCCCGTGGCGGACGACAGCGTGGGCGGGGCTTCGGACGATGGTGGCTCATCGTCCGGAAGGAGCCCATGATGCGCCGCATCCTGCGCAGTTGTCCGACCGTCCTCGCCGCCGTGGCGTTCCCGTTACTCGCCCTGACCAGCCCGGCGTCCGCCGCCCGGACGCCCCAACCGCAGCGTCTGTCCGGGGCGGACCCCTTCACCGACTGCGCGCCCGGAGCGGTGGACGGCAAGATGGCCGACGGCGCCATCGAGCCGCAGCTCGCGGCCGACCCGCACGACACGCGCCGCCTGGCCGCCCTGTGGCCGCAGGACCGCCAGCGGGGCGTGGTCCTCGCCGTCAGCGGCGACGGCGGACGCACCTGGAACCGGACCGTCGTACCGCACCTGACGAGGTGTTCGGGCGGCAGTTACGACTACGTGGACGGCCCGGCCGTGACCTTCACCGGTGACGGTGGCCTCGTGGTGACCGGCGGCCTCTTCATGGCCGACGGGTCGGCCAGTGCGGCCGTCTCGACCCGCTCCGACGACGGCGGCCGCACCTGGACCCGCCCCGCGGTGATCGTCCAGGAGACCGACCCGGCACAGGGCGGTGTCGGGGGCGGCCCGGCGGTCGCGGACCCGCGCGATCCCGACGTGCTGTACGTGGTGACGCCGAGGTTCCCGGCCCAGGCACGGACCCGCAACGACGGCTGGATCAGCCGCAGCACGGACGGCGGACGCAGTTGGCAGCCACCGACCCTGGTCGTCGATGCCGGGGACGGGCACCTCGTCTCTGGGCATCGGCTGACCGTGCTCGACGACGGCTCGCTGGTGGACGTCCACTCCCGGGTGCGGTTCGGCGAGGGCCCGGTCACCAGCCGGCTCACCCTGCAGGCCGTACGGTCCACCGACGGCGGCCGCACCTGGTCGAAGCCCGTGAAGGTGGCCGATCAGCGGACCAAGTGGCTGTTTGAGGATCCCGAGTCGGGCGAGCAGGTCTCGCACACCACCAGCCTGCTCGCGGACACCGCGGTCGACCGGCGCACCGGCCGGATCTACGCGGCCTGGCAGGACGCGCGGTTCAGCGGCGGTGGCGCCGACGCGGTGGCCCTGGCCGCCTCCGACGACGGGGGCCGCACCTGGTCACAGCCGGTGCGGGTGAACCGGACGCCGACGGACATCCCCGTGCCGAACCAGCAGTCCTTCACGGTCACGCTGGCCGTCGGCCACGACGGCACGCTCGCAGTGTCGCACTTCGACTTCCGCCGCAACGACACGGGCGCCCCCCTGCTGACCGACCGCTGGCTGGTCCGCTGCCGCCCGCATGCCCGCGACTGTGCCTCGGACCGGGCGACCTGGCGGGAGACCCGACTGACCCCGGCGTCCTTCGACATGCGGCAGGCGCCGCGCATCCCCGACGAGGCCAGTCCCCGCGGCTACTTCCTGGGCGAACAGATGGGTCTGGTCGCGCGCACCGGCGGGTTCACCGCCGCCTGGGCCGCACCGGACACACCGGGCAGCGCGGCCATCCATGCCGTCACGGTTCACTGATCCTGGGGACTGACTGGTGGACCGGTCACGGGTCCGCACATGGCAGCCCCAACAGACCCTCTGCCGGAGGGACGAGTGGCGCCGGCCGGGCGTGTCAGACATCCACCGTAAAAGGAACGGCGGTTCTGCTTGTAGAGTACCCAAGCAGAACAGCCGTTCTTTTTGTGTTGAGGGGGACCGCGATGCCTCGGCTCACCGACGCGCGCAAGGAACTGCGGCGCGCCCAGATCGCTGAGGCCGCCGTACGCTGCTTCGGCCGCAACGGCCTGGAGCGGACCTCGATCGCCGACATCATCGCCGAGTCCGGGCTCTCGGCCGGCTCGATCTACGCGCACTACCGCAACAAGGCCGACCTGGTCCGGGCAGCCGCCCGCGAGGTGCTCGCCGAGCGTGCCAGGGTTCTCGGCGAGTACGCCGCGAGCGACACCCCGCCCGCCCCCGACGAACTGCTCGCCCGCCTGATCGCAGCGATCGACCCCGCCGAGGCCCGGGTCGGCGTGCAGACCTGGGGCGAGGCGACCACCAACCCGGCCATCCGCGACATCGTCGTCGACATGACCGACCGGGTGCGCGCGATGCTGCACGACTGCGTCACGGCGTGGCTGGTCAAGGCCGGGCAGCACGAGCCGGCCGAGGCCCGGGAGCGCGCCACCCCGATCGCCCACCGGGTGTTGGCGCTCTATCAGGCCGAACTGCTGTACACCGCCTTGCAATCACCGACCGAGGAGACGACGTCATGACCACCCCGACCGCTTCGTTCGCCGGCCGCAGCGTCTTACGCGTCGGCTACGGCGCGTTGCAGCTCGAGCGCCTGCACGACCGCCGCGGCGACGCCGTCGCGCTGCTGCGCCGCGCGGTCGAGCTGGGCGTCGACCACGTGGACACCGCCGAGTTCTACGGCTTCGGTTTCGCCAACGCCGTGATCCGCGAGGTGCTGCGCCCCGAGGACGGCGTCCTGGTGGTCACGAAGGTCGGCGCCGACCCCGACCCCGGCGGGCGCCTGCCGTTGCGGCTGGCACAGCGGCCCGAGCAACTGCGCGCCGGCGTCGAGGACAACTTGCGCAGCCTCGGCGTCGACCGGCTCGCGGCGGTCAACCTCCGCCGCCTCGACTCCGGCCCCGGGCTGCGTCCCGAGGGCGACCAAGTGGTCGACCTCGACGACCAGCTCGCGGTGCTGACCGCCCTGCGCGACGAGGGCAAGATCGGCGCGATCGGCCTGAGCGGCGTCACCCTCGACGGCCTGCGCCGCGCCCTGCCGGCCGGCATCGCCTGCGTGCAGAACGCCTACAGTCTCGTATCCCGCGACGACGAGGACATGCTGCGGCTGTGCGCGGCCGAGGGCATCGCCTGGGTGCCGTTCTTCCCGCTCGGCGGGGCCTTCCCGGGCCTGCCCAAGGTGACCGACGAGCCGGCGGTGCACGCCGTGGCCCAGTCCCTGGGCGTCACGCCCTCCCAGGTCGGCCTCGCCTGGCTGCTGCACCACGCCCCGAACGTGCTGCTCATCCCCGGCACCGCCGACGCCGCCCACCTGGAGGCCAACATGGCGGCCGGCGAGATCACCCTCGACGCCGCGGCCCTCGCCGTCCTCGATGCCGTCGAGTCCCGCTCCAGCGATGTCCCCATGGGGTGACCGGAACCAACGCGGCCATGGGTCGCGGCCACGCCGGACGCCCTGGCGGAACGCCGGGCCACGCCGGGGACCCCCTACTTCACCCTGCTCTCAGGACGGATCATGAAGGCGATCATTTACCGCGACAACGGCACCCCCGACGTTCTTCGGCTCGTCGACCGTGACCTGCCCGCGCCCGGCCCCGGCGAGGTCCGCGTCCGGGTCGCCGTGTCCGGGGTCAACCCGACCGACTGGAAGGCCCGCTCCGGCCCCGCCCACACCAAGCACTTCGCCGAGGTCACCCCGCACCTCGACGGCGCCGGCACCATCGACGCCGTCGGTGAGGGGATCGACCAGAGCCGGGTCGGCCAGCGGGTCTGGCTGTTCCTGGCCGCCGCCGGGCGGCCCACCGGTACTGCCGCCGAGTTCACCGTCGTGCCCGCCGAACAGGCCGTGCCGCTGCCCGACGACGCCAGTTTCGACGTCGGCGCCTCACTCGGCGTCCCCGCGCTCACCGCTCAGCGTCGGTCGAGGAGGTTGGCCGCACTTGTGCGGGTGAGCTGAAGCGAGAGTAACGGTGCTGACAAGCTTCGTGATCCGGCGAACGAAGAGAACTGACGGCTCCCGAGCGAGTTGTGTCTGGACCTCGCCGGAACTGGAGCGGCGCGCTGCGCACCTCATCCAGATGGCCGGAAAGCTCCGGCAGACACGAGGATCGAGAGTCACGTGAACCTTCCCACTACGTTGCGCCGGGCCAAGACCCCCTTGGCTCTGACGGCGGCTGTGATGCTGGCTGTGAGCGCGTGCGGCGGCTCGGACGCGGGTTCCGGGTCCGGCGGTGACGGCGAGCAGTTGTCGGGTTCGGTCAAGGCGGACGGCTCCAGCACGGTGGCCCCGCTGACCACGGCCGCGGCCGAGTTCTTCGCCGAGGAGCAGTCCAAGGTCAGGGTGACCGTGGGTACGTCGGGCACCGGCGGCGGCTTCGAGAAGTTCTGCAACGGCGAGACCGACATCTCCGATGCCTCCCGTCCGATCAAGGACGAGGAGAAGGCGGCCTGTGAGTCGAAGGGCGTCACCTACGAGGAGTTCGCGGTCGCCAACGACGCGCTGACGGTCGTAGTACCCAAGGAGAACGACTGGGTGGACTGCCTGACCGTCGAGCAGCTGAAGAAGATCTGGGAACCCGACTCGAAGGTGAAGAACTGGAACCAGGTCGATGCGAAGTTCCCCGACGAGCCGCTGAAGCTGTTCGGGCCGGGCACCGACTCGGGCACCTTCGACTACTTCACCGACGAGATCAACGGCGAGGAGGGCGCCTCCCGCACCGACTACAGCCCGAGCGAGGACGACGACGTCATCGTCCAGGGCGTCGCCGGATCCAAGGGCGGCCTGGGCTACTTCGGCTTCTCGTACTTCGAGGAGAACACCGACAAGCTCAAGGCCCCTGAAGATCGACGGCGGTGAGGGCTGTGTCGCGCCGAGCGTGGAGGCCGCCCAGGACGGCACGTACACCCCGCTCGCCCGGCCGCTGTTCATCTACCCGTCGGCCACGGCGCTGCAGCGTGAAGAGGTGCTCGCGTTCGTCGAGTACTACGTGGAGAACCACAAGGCGATCGCCGAGGACGCCCAGTTCATCCCGCTCAACTCCGAGCAGGAGACCGAGCTCAAGGCGGCCCTGGACAAGCTCAAGGAATCGGCGAAGTGACCTCGCCGCCAACCCTTCAGGCCCCCGCAGGGACCGGGCCCGGTGGCCCTCGGTCCCTGCGGCGGGCCCGTCCGCGTTATGGCGAGCGGGTCATCCAGGGGCTGCTGTTCGTGGCCGCGCTGGTGTCCGTCGCCACGACGATCGGCATCGTGGTCTCGCTGATCCCGCCCACGGTCGACTTCTTCGAGCGGGTGAGCTTCGGTGAGTTCCTCGGCGGCACGGAGTGGACGGCGCTGTTCAGCAGTCCGGAGTACGGTGTGCTGCCGCTGCTCAGCGCCACGCTGCTGATCACCGTGATTGCGCTGGTCGTGGCGGTCCCGGTGGGTCTGGGTGCGGCGATCTACCTGAGCGAGTACGCCAACCGTCGCGTCCGCAAGGCTCTCAAGCCCACCTTGGAGGTGCTGGCAGGCGTACCGACCGTCGTCTACGGCTTTTTCGCGCTCAGCTTCGTCACCCCGCGCCTGCGGGAGTGGCTGCCGGGCGGACTGCAGCCGGACTTCCAGAACGCGCTGGCGGCCGGTCTGGTCATGGGCGTCATGATCATCCCGACGATCGCCTCGCTGTCCGAGGACGCCATGTCCGCCGTGCCGATGGCGCTGCGGGACGGGGCGTACGCGCTCGGCTCGGGCAAGCGCGTGGTGTCCGTGCGCGTCGTCGTGCCGGCCGCGCTGTCGGGCATCGTCGCCGCCTGCGTGCTGGGCATCTCCCGGGCCATCGGCGAGACGATGATCGTGGCGATCGCGTCCGGCAACCAGGCCGTGCTCAGCTGGAACCCGCTGGACGCGATGCAGACCATGACCGGGTTCATCGCCCAGGCCGGTTCCGGTGACGTCCCGGTGGCGTCCTTCGAGTACAAGACCATCTTCGCCGTCGGCGCCCTGCTGTTCGTCATCACCTTCGTGATGAACATCATCAGCATCCGCCTGGTGCGCAAATACCGGGAGGTCTACGAATGACCGTCATCCGGGTCACCGAACCGCCCGCACCAGCCCAGCCCCGCAAGCTGGCAGGCCCCCGCTTCCGGCCGGCCGAGACCGCCTTCCGCGTGCTGCTGCTGTGCTGCCTGGCCGTGGGGATCATCTTCCTCGGTGTGCTGATCACCTACATCCTGGTCGAGGCGTGGCCGCGGCTGGACTCGAGGCTGTGGAACAACTTCCCGTCCGTGCGCCGCCCCGAGCGCGCCGGCGCGCAGTCGGCGATCTTCGGCACGATCTGGGTGATCTCCTTCACCGCCCTGTTCTGCCTGCCCACCGGCATCATGGCGGCGATCTACCTGGAGGAGTACGCGAATCCGGACCGCTGGTACAACCGGATGATCGTGCTGAACATCCAGAACCTGGCCGCCGTCCCCTCGATCATCTACGGCATCCTCGGCCTCGGCCTGCTGGCCCGCCAGTTCGCCCTGGGAGCAACCGTTCTAACGGCCTCCTTGACGCTGTCCCTCCTGGTGCTGCCAGTGGTCATCATCGCCTCCAGGGAGGCCATCCGGGCGGTGCCCCAGTCGATCCGGCAGGCGTCCCTGGCCCTGGGCGCCACGCAGTGGCAGACGATCTGGCGCCAGGTCCTCCCGGCCGCCGTGCCCGGCATCGCGACCGGTTCGATCCTGGCCCTGTCCCGGGCGATCGGCGAGGCCGCCCCCCTGCTGCTACTCGGCGCGGTGACCTACGTGGCGTTCAACCCGGAGGGCCTGGAGAGCGCGTACACCGTGCTGCCCATCCAGATCTTCAACTGGATCAGCCAGTCCCGCGAGGAGTTCCATCACCTCGCCGCGGCCGGGATCGTCATCCTCCTGGCCATCCTTCTCCTGATGAACGCGGCCGCGATCTGGCTGCGCAACCGCTTCAGTAAGCGTTGGTGATCCCATGACCGAAGACGCCGTTCCCGCCACTCCCGCCGAGGAGAGCGAGGCACTGTCCCTGCGGATCGGCGGTCGCCGTCGCAACCGGCCGGAGCCTTCCCTGGACGACCCGGTGTTCCATGTCTCGGACCTGGACGTCTGGTATGGCGACCACCAGGCCGTGCGCGACGTGACGATGACCATCGGGCGTCGGCAGATCACCGCGATGATCGGCCCGTCCGGCTGTGGCAAGTCCACCGTGATCCGCTGCTTCAACCGGATGAACGACCTGATCCCCGGCGCCCGCGTCACCGGCAAGGTCGCCTACCACGGCGAGAACCTCTACGACCCCGAGGTCGACCCGATCGAGGTGCGCCGCCGGATCGGCATGGTCTTCCAGAAGCCGAACCCGTTCCCCAAGTCGGTCTACGACAACATCGCCTACGGGCCGCGGGTCAACGGCATGAAGGGCAACATGGACGACCTCGTCGAGGAGGCGCTGACCGGGGCCGCGCTGTGGGACGAGGTGAAGGACAAGCTCAAGTCGAACGCGCTGGCCCTGTCCGGCGGCCAGCAGCAGCGGCTGTGCATCGCCCGAGCCATCGCGGTACGCCCCGAGGTGATCCTCATGGACGAGCCGTGCTCGGCGCTCGACCCGATCGCCACCGCCCGCATCGAGAACCTGATGGCGGACCTGGCGGTGGACTACACGATCGTCATCGTCACCCACAACATGCAGCAGGCCGCGCGTATCTCCGACTACACCGCCTTCTTCACCGCTGACGTCGATGACAAGGGCGTACGGCATGGGCGGCTCGTCGAGTACGACACGACCGAGAAGATCTTCGAGAATCCGGCCGACCAGCGCACCGAGGACTACATCACCGGCCGCTTCGGCTGACCGATGCCCGTCCCATGTCCGCCCCTTTGTGCGCTACACGTGAAGGAGTATTACGGGTGACACCCGAGGCACACCGGCCACCGGAGACCGCGGCCGACAGCGGTCCCGGCGGCCTGGACGACGGCACCGCCCCCCGACCTGCTGCTGGCCGAACCCGACCCCGACATCGCCAAGCGGGCCTTGGCCCGCTTCACGGGGTCGGGCGTGCGGACCCTCGTCTGCCACGACGGCGCCGAGGCCCTGCTCCAGGTCGGCGCCCGCGGCCCCAAGGCGGTCCTGCTCGGCGCCCCGCTTCCGGTGGTAGGGGTCGTGCAGGTCACCGAGCTGATCGCCAAACTCCATCCGGTCCCGGTGATTGTCGGCGCGGGACCGGACGGCGCGACGGAGGCCACTGCGGCCCTGGAGGCCGGAGCCGTGGCCTTCGTGGCCCGCCCCTACCGCACCGAGGAGATCGTCCCGCTGCTCAGGGGCACCCGTCCCATAGAGGATGCGGAGCAGACACTCGTGGTCGGCGACATCGAGCTCGACATCGCCGGCTTCCACGTCCACGTGCGCGGCCGCTCGATCCAATTGCCGGTCCGTGAATTCCTGCTGCTGCGCTACCTCATGGAGCGCCCCAACAAGGTCATCAGCCGCAGCGAGCTGACTCAGGCCCTGTGGGGGACCGACACGCTGGACAGCAATACCCTGACCGTGCACATCCGCAGAGTGCGCAACAAGCTGCGCGACGAGGCGGGCAGTCGCTGCACCATCGACGCCATCGACGCCATCCGCGGCATGGGCTACCGCCTCGAGTGCGGACGTGACGGCGGCGTCCCGACGCAGACCCTGTCCAGCCGTCCGGCGCAGACGCCGACGTAGTGGTGGGGGACCTTCGTGCCGGACATACCGGAGGAGGAGTCCTTCATCGATCTGCCGATCTGGGCGACGCGTTACCCCCGGTGGGGCACCGTCTACGGGCGCCACCACATTCCGACCATCGGCACGCTCGTTCACCACAAACGCTGGTACTCGGCGAAGGTCCGCGTACGGTTCGTGGCGGCCGGCCAGACGAGGTGGCAGCGGTTCGATACGGACTGGATCACGATGACGGAGATCATCACCGCTCGCACGGCGGCGGAGGCACGGACGTTGATCTCCTGGTGGCTCACGGATGCGACCCCGTGATCGTCGGCAGTCTTTGGCCATGACCGCAGGCTCGATCGCAGGCGCCGCGCTGGGCGGGCTGCTGCTGGGCGTGTTCCCGGAGCTGGTACTCATTCCCACGCTGGCCGTAGCTCTGCTCGTATCCGCGGTCAAGCTCGCCCGTCACGACTGAGCCTTGAGACTGACTCGGCCCCAGAGGCCAGCTGTGATGCTCGAAGTGGCCAACCCGAAGGTTCTGACCGCGCTTGCATGACGAATACGCCAGAAGCAGGCTGGACGCTACGTCGTCAGGCTGGGGTGTCACGGGGAGTGGCCACAAGCGGACCGGGTCCCCAATGGGAAGGATGCCTGGGAGGCTCTCTGGGGCACACGGAGCCGACCATCGCGATTATCGGGTCACCGGACTCTCTGCAGAGCGGTGTGTGCCAGGTCTTCGAGCAATCTGATCCCCTCGGCAGCGATCCGAGCTTCTGACAGGGCGGTTGCCGCGTCCATCGCCAGTTCTTCGATGATTGCCTCAACCGCGTTCGTGGCGCCCGTTTGTCGTAGGAGTCCTCTCAGCTCTCGGGCATCAGCCTGTGACATGTCGTGTTTGCCGTACAGGTTGAGAATCCGCTCGCGTTGGCGGTCATCGGCTCGTCGGAGGGCTTCTGCGATCATGACGGTTGGCTTGCCGTCTCGGATGTCGTCGGTGTTGGGTTTGCCGGTGACGTCGGGGTCGCCAAAAGTTCCGATCATGTCGTCGCGGAGCTGGTACGCGAGACCGATCCGTACGCCGAAGGCACCGAGGGTGTCTTGGACATCGCAGTCGGCGCCGGCGAGGGTGCCTCCCATGAGGAGCGGGGGCTTGAACATGCTTTCCCCCGCCTTGTACTGGGTGGCCGACCAGCACTGGGCGCGGGCATAGGCGCGTTCCGATTGAAGGACCAGCTCCAAGTGCTCGCCGAAGGTGCCGTCAAGGAACATCCGGTCGTTGACCGTGTGCAATTGGCGGGCAGTCTGGGCGTCACCGGCTTCGTCCAGCAGGCGTGAGGCCCAGGCCCAGCAGAAGTTGGCGAGCAA
Source organism: Streptomyces sp. UG1 (assembly GCF_049974585.1). NCBI lineage: Bacteria > Bacillati > Actinomycetota > Actinomycetes > Kitasatosporales > Streptomycetaceae > Streptomyces > Streptomyces sp. UG1. The sequence continues at coordinate 89,742 of NZ_JBNGGG010000041.1, forward strand.
GAGTGCCTGGGCGAAACCGAAGTGCTCAGCAGATCCGCGCCAGCCCTGGGCACGGTGAAGGTCGCTGATCTGGTGGAACAGTGCGGGCTGACCGCGGCGGGTGGCGGACAGGTCGATGAAGTCGTCCTGAGTCAGGCCGCATGCGTGCCCCAGCTCAGAAGCGGCGGCAACGGTGATGACAGCGGCGTCGGGGCCAACACCGCCAGCAGCCTGCCAACCGCGGTAGGTGAACAAGGCACGCATGCGTTTGCCCCCCGCCAGGGTGTGACGCAGGCGCTCGAAGACCTCGGCGGTTGCGGGGTGTGAGTCCCACGTGGCTGTCTCGTCGTCGACGATGCCCATGATCCGGGCAGTCACGCGGTCCCGAATCTCCTGATCACTGACAGGCTGCGATTCCCGGGCTGGGGCCATGCCTCCAGCGTGATCGCGCGTGAGCATCCTCAGACAGAGCGCAGACTGGGCAGCCGGGGCATGGGTCCCGATCAACACGCTCTTGCCGAGCCCCGGCGTACCTCCGATTCACCCTGTCGGGTGGGGAGCAAGACGGATGCGCGCCGCAAACATGAGCATCACAGTTGTTGCGGCCATGGTTCCGAGCCGGACACGCCGGAGTTCGGGCGCCCGCTCATACGTCAGGCTGATGCCTCAGGGAATCGCGGCCACAACCAACCCGAGCACGCAGCCACACATGAACGTCCCCCCAAGCGGCACCGCGCCGCGACCACCCCCAGAGCACTCCACTTCAGCGCCTGTGACCTGCGCGCTTAACGTCCGAGGCTTGATGGCCGAGCGTAGACCAACTCTTGCACCAGCACCCCGATACGGGTTTGCAGCGCATCGCGTACCGAACGGGCGCTCTCGATGTCCAGTCCCGACAGTTCCGGCAGATCCCAGCTGAGGTAGCGGCGGCCGGGCCGCACCGGGCACGCATCCCCACAGCCCAGCGTCACGACCACGTCGGCCGCGTCCACCACCTCGCACGTCAAGGGCTTGGGGAACTCCTCGCCCGGATCGAGGCCCTGCTCGGCCAGTAGCTGCCGCACGATCGGCGCGATCTCGCCTCCCGGGTCGGAGCCCGCCGTCAGCACCTCGACCGCGCCAGCCGCCCGTTGGCGCATCAGCGCGGCGGCCAGTTGCGAGCGCCCGGAGTTCTCCGTGCACACGAACAGCACATGCGGGACCGGCCCGGGACACAGCCCCGACGCCTTGGCCAGGGCACGCAGCCGCTGGTCCGCGAACCGCTCCACCAGCACGGGCAGGTACCGGGTGGTGAGAGCTCGCGCACCGAGCAGCTCCGCGCATTCTTCGACGTACCCCGCGATGGTCTCCCGGGAGAAGGCCCGGCCGTGCCGTGCCGCGAGGCGCCGGGCGATGCGCTCCAGGACGGCCCCGCTGTCCCGCAGCGCAGGAGTGCCAGGACCGAACCGGCTTTGCTCATTCATGAGGGCACCTCTTCCGGTCGCGCCGGGAACACTCTCTCTGCCTCGGACTATAGGCGTCTGTCTATGTATTGAACAGAGCGGAGTCAGGGTGAACGCTAAGTGAACAAGTGGCGAGGAGGGTCTTGGAGTGTCAGGGGAACGCGTGAGCGACGCTTATGGTGAATAGATGGCTATCTCTACGTATGGCGAAGGGTCGGAGGCGGTGGCGGAGGAAGCGGAGACGTGCACCCCATCTCTGGCGTGCCACCTCATCGACCGCGACGAGGCCGGACGGCTCGCCGCCATGCTGAAAGCCATCGCCGATCCGACCCGGCTGCAGCTGTTCCGCCTCATCGAGCGCGCGCCCAAGGGTGAGGCGTGTGTGTGCGACCTGACCGAGTGTCTCGGGCTGCGGCAGCCGACCGTCAGCCATCACCTGAAGGTCATGACCGAGGCAGGCCTGCTCGACCGCGAGCGGCGCGGCACCTGGGTCTGGTACTCCGTGAACCTCGAGGGGCTGCGCCGAATACGGGAGATTCTGGAGCCCGTTCCGGTGCGCGAGCCTGCCGCGGCTGCCTGACCCTTTCCCGGTCAGGGAGTGGGAGTACGGAGCATTCGGCGCTGGACGTCGAGCTGGTGCTCGCTCATCCATGCCTGCGCCGCGACCTGGACGGCGTCCCACGGGGAGCCCAGGGGCGGGGTGTAGGAGAGGTCGAGTTCATTGAGACTGTCGACCGGCATGCCGTGGAAGAGCGCGGTGGCGTACGTGTCGACGCTCTTGGAAATCTCCGCGCCACGGTGGCCGACGAGTTGGGCGCCGAGCAGGAGGCCGCTTGAGGTGTCGCCGGTGACGCGGATTGATATCGGGGTGGCGCCCGGGTAGTACGCCTTGTGGTCGTCGGGACGGCTGGCCGTCGTGGCCGGAGTCCAGCCCCTCCCGGCGGCGCGCGCCTCGTGGTCACGCAGACCGGTGCGGGCGGCGACGAGGTCGAAGACCTTCACGACCTGGGTGCCCAGACTGCCCGCGAACCAGCGGTACCCGCCCAGCGCGTTCTCCCCGGCGATCCGCCCCTGCTTGTGTGCCGTCGTCCCCAGTGGCAGCCACGTCCTGCCGAGGAGGCGGTGGTGGGTGACGGCGCAGTCCCCCGCCGCATAGACATCTGGCAGGGATGTGCGCATGTGCTCGTCGACCTCGATGGCGCCCTTCGCGCCGAGCCGTGCTCCGGCCTCGGCGGCGAGTGCGGTGTCCGGGCGTACGCCGACGACGATCAGGACGAGGTCAGTGCCGCGGGCGAGCGTTCGGCCATCGGGGCCGGTGGCTTGGACGCGGAGCAGGTCTCCGGACAGGTCGCGGGTGATGGCGGTGACCTGGGTGCCGGTGACTACCTCGACGCCGTGGGACGTGAGTTCGCCGTGGACGAGCGCGCCGAGTTCCGGGTCGACGGTGGGCAGGACCTCGGGCAGCGCCTCGATCTGGGTGACGGTCAGACCGGGCGTGACCAGGGCCTCGGTCATCTCCAGACCGATATAGCCGGCGCCGATGACGACCGCCGACTTCGGTCGGCGTTCGGCGAGGGTCTGCATGATCTCGAAGGTGTCGCCCATGCTGTGCAGGAGGTGGACGCCGTCCTGCGGGCCGAGGGCGTCGGGGCCGCTCAGCCCCTCGATGGGCGGTCGTGCGCTGACCGCGCCGGTGCCCACGATCAGTGCGTCGTACGGCAGTTCCTCGGTGCGGCCGTCGGCATCGCGCACGGCGAGCGTTTTGCCAGCCACGTCGATGCCGGTCGCGAGGGTGTCTGTGCGCACCTGCATGCCGGTGGCTTTGAGGTCGGCGAGGGTGCGGTGGGCCAGGTTGCTCCAGTGCTCGACTTCGCCGGAGACGTAGTAGGGGATGCCGCAGATGGAGAAGTTCGGGTAGGCGTCGGCCACGACCACAGTGACTTCGCTGTCGGGGTCCAGTTCGCGGGCGCGCAGGGCGGCGCTGATGCCGGCGTCGCTGCCGCCGATGGCGACGATGCGCTTGCTGGCCACCGGAATTACCTCCGTGGGAGAAGGGTGCTCGGTGGGGGCGCTGGGGGCGCCCCACCGGCGTCGCGTGTCAGGCGAGGTGGTCGGCGAGCTCGCGTTCGAGGGCGGCCTTGGGCTTGGCGCCGACGATGGTCTGCACGACCTCGCCGCCCTTGTAGACGTTCATCGTCGGGATGGACATCACGCCGTACCGCGCGGCGGTGTCCGGGTTCTCGTCGATGTTGAGCTTGACGATCTCGATCTTGTCGCCGTGCTCGGCGGCGATCGCCTCCAGGGAGGGGGCGAGCTGGCGGCACGGGCCGCACCAGGCCGCCCAGAAGTCGACGAGCACGGGCTTGTCACTGGTGAGGACGTCCTGGTCGAAGGAGCCGTCGGTGACGTTCTTGAGGGCCATGCTGCTTTCCTCGTATGAGTGGGACTGGTGCCGTCAGACGGTGACGGCCTCAGCCGGCACGGGCTGTGCGTCGGCGAGCGCCGCCAGATACCGCTCGGCGTCCAGCGCGGCTGCGCAACCGGAGCCTGCCGCGGTGATGGCCTGCCGGTAGGTGTGGTCGACGACGTCGCCGGCGCCGAAGACGCCGGGGATGTTCGTGCGGGTGGAGGGGGAGGCGACCTTGAGGTAGCCCTCGTCGTCCAGGTCGAGTTGGCCGGTGACCAGGTCGGTGCGCGGGTCGTGGCCGATGGCGACGAACACGCCGGTGGCAGGGAGTTCGGACGTCTCGCCGGTGACGGTGTCGCGCAGGGTGAGCCCGGCGAGTTTGCCGCCGTCCTCGTGGATTGCGGCGACCTCGCGGTTCCAGGCGAAGGAGATCTTCGGGTCGGCGAAGGCGCGGTCCTGCATGGCCTTGGAGGCGCGCAGGGTGTCGCGGCGGTGGACGACGGTCACGGAGCGGGCGAAGCGGGAGAGGAAGGTGGCTTCCTCCATCGCGGTGTCGCCGCCGCCGACGACCACGATGTCGTGCTCGCGGAAGAAGAAGCCGTCGCAGGTCGCGCAGTACGACACGCCCCGGCCGGAGAGCGCGTCCTCGCCCGGCAGGTTCAGCTTGCGGTGCTGCGAGCCGGTCGCCACGATGACGGCCTTCGCCCGGTGGACCGTCCCCGCGCTGTCGGTGACGGTCTTGACGGTGCCGGTGAGGTCGACGGCGATGATGTCGTCGGGGACGAGTTCGGCGCCGAAGCGTTCGGCCTGGGCGCGCATGTTGTCCATCAGTTCCGGTCCCATGATGCCGTCGCGGAAGCCGGGGAAGCTCTCCACCTCGGTCGTCTGCACCAGGGCGCCGCCGGCCGTGACCGCGCCCTCGAAGACCAGCGGCTTCAGCGAGGCGCGGGCGGTGTAGAGGGCGGCGGTGTATCCGGCGGGGCCGGAGCCGATGCGATGACGTTGCGTACCTCGCCGCCGCTCACGCCGTCTTCTCCGGCGCGATCTCCTTGATCAGGCCCTCGACCAGGACCTTGATCTCGTCCCGGATCGGACGGACGGCCTCGACGCCCTGGCCGGCGGGGTCGTCCAGCTGCCAGTCCAGGTACCGCTTGCCGGGGAAGACGGGGCAGGTGTCGCCGCAGCCCATGGTGATGCAGACGTCGGACTCCTGGACCGCGTCGACGGTGAGCATCTTCGGGACCTCGGCGGAGATGTCGATGCCGACCTCGGTCATTGCCTCGACGGCGGCCGGGTTGACGTGCTCGCCGGGGTTGGAGCCGGCGGAGCGGACCTCGACGCGGTCCCCGGCCAGGTGGGTCAGCCACGCGGCGGCCATCTGGGAGCGGCCGGCGTTGTGGACACAGACGAACAGCACGGAGGGCTTGTCGGACATCAGGAGGTCTCTCTTGTCTCGCGACGGCATCAGGCGCGCATGACATCAGCACCTGGTGGTGTCAGCCACCACTGATGTGAGAGTATCAGTCCATGATGACGTCAGTCGACACTGACCTGATCCGGGTGCTGGCCGACCCGCTCAGGCTCCGGATCGTGACCTTGCTCGCCAAAGAGATGCTGTGCACCACCCACCTGGTGGAGGAGACCGGTGCCCGGCAGACCAACCTCTCCAACCACCTGAGAGTGCTGCGCGAGGCCGGAGTCGTGGAGACGGAGCCGTGCGGTCGGTTCACCTACTACCGGCTCAAGCCCGACGTCATCGCCTTGCTCGCCGGTCAGTTCGCCGACCTGGCCGAGTCCGCCCGTACCGCCGCCGACAACAAGAGGGCCTGTCCGTGACCCGCACCGAAGCATCCGCCGCCGTGGCGCCTGCCGTACCTGTCGTCGATTCCGAGGCGCCGGCGGATGCCGCGCCGCCGCGCAGACCCCTCCTGGCCCGGGCCGCCGCCGAACTCGTCGGCACCGCCGCCCTGGTGGCGGTCGTGGTCGGCTCCGGCATCCAGGCCACCGACCTGAGCCGCGACGTGGGTGTGCAGTTGCTCGCGAACTCCCTCGCCACCGTCTTCGGCCTCGGTGTCCTGATCCTCCTGCTCGGCCCCGTCTCCGGCGCGCACTTCAACCCGGTCGTCACGCTCGCCGATTGGTGGACCGGCCGACGCGGCGGCAGTGGGGTCACCCTCCGGGATGCAGCCGTGTACATCCCGGCCCAGATCGTCGGCGCGATCGCGGGCGCGATCCTGGCGGACGCGATGTTCGGCGAGCCGCTGGTCGAGTGGTCCACCCACGACCGCTCGGCCGGACACCTGCTGCTCGGCGAGGTCGTCGCCACCGCCGGGCTGATCCTGCTGATCTTCGGCCTGGCCCGCACCGACAGCCTGCGCTTCGCCCCGGTGGCCGTCGCCTCCTACATCGGCGCCGCCTACTGGTTCACCTCGTCCACGTCCTTCGCCAACCCGGCCGTGACCATCGGCCGCGCCTTCACCGACACCTTCGCCGGCATCGCGCCCGGCTCGGTCGCCGGGTTCATCGGCATGCAGATCGTCGGCGCGCTGGTGGGGCTGGCGCTCGTGGCGCTGATCTTCATGCCCGACCGGACCGCCTCCGAGCGTTCCGCCGAGTGACGCAGACGACGCAGGTGGTGGTGATCGGCGGCGGCCAAGCGGGGCTCGCCGCCGGATACCACCTGCGCCGCCTCGGCCTGGACTTCGTGGTCCTGGACGCCCAGGCAGAGCCCGGCGGCGCCTGGCAGCATGCTTGGGATTCCCTGCACTTGTTCTCCCCGGCCGCGTACTCCTCGCTGCCGGGGCGCCCGATGCCCGTGCAGGCGAGGGAGGCATACCCGGACGCGCGCCATGTGGTCGGCTACCTCACCGAGTACGAGCGGCGCTACGACCTTCCCGTGCACCGTCCCGTACGAGTCTCCGGCGTCCACCGCGACGGCCGGCACCTGCGCGTCGAGGCCGACGCGGGCGACTGGCGTGCCGCGGCCGTCATCAGTGCCACCGGTACCTGGTGGCGCCCGTTCCTGCCTGCCGTACCCGGCCGGTCGGAGTTCCGCGGCCGTCAGCTGCACACCGTCGGCTACCGCAGCCCGCGCGACTTCGCCGGACAGCGCGTCGTCGTGGTCGGCGGCGGCAACTCCGGCGCGCAGATCGCGGCCGACCTGGCCTACGACACCGAGCTGACCTGGGTGACCCAGCACCCGCCCCGCTTCCTGCCCGACGACATTGACGGCCGCGCCCTGTTCGACGTGGCCACCGCCCGCCGCCGCGCCCTCGACGCAGGCCGCACCGACACCGGCGGCGTGGCGTCGCTCGGAGACATCGTCGCCGTACCGCCCGTACGGGAGGCCCGGGATGCCGGGCTGCTCAAGGCGTCGCCCATGTTCGTACGCCTCGACCGCGACGGCGTCGTGTGGGCGGACGGGACGCGGGCGCCGGCCGACGCGGTCATCTGGTGCACCGGCTTCCGCCCGGCCCTCTCCCACCTGGCGCCCCTGGGACTGCGCGGTCCGCGCGGCCGTATCGCCACCGTGGGCACGCGGGCCGTGGACGAACCGCGCCTGCACCTGTTCGGCTACGGCGACTGGACCGGCCCCGCCTCCGCCACCCTCATCGGCGTCGGCCGCCCGGCCCGCGACGCGGCGCGCGAGATCGCCGAACTCCTTGAAGCCGGAGAGTGATCCGAGCCTCGTCAGCTCAATGTGCCGACGACGCGCCGCACTTCGGCGGCGACGGCTTCCGGCAGCGGTACGTAGTGGATCCTGGCCAGCGGCTTCTGGCCCTCGCTGGCGGTGTAGGTCAGAAACGACTTCAGGGCGGGCAGGGTCTCGGCCGCGTTGCCCTTGTCGCACACGATCTCGTAGCTGACCAGGACGATCGGGTACGTGCCTTCGGCGGAGACCTGGTAATCGAATTCCAGGGTCAAGTCCTTGCCCTTGCCGACCACCTTGGCGGCGGCGATACCCGCGGACGCCTTCGCCGGGTCGATTCGCACCCACCGTCAGGCCCGCGACATCCTCGGCAACCCGGCCCTGACCGTCTACGACAACCCGCGCTCCTTGCTGATGTGCGTCTACAACCGAGACCGGGCCCTGTGCCACCGCCTGGACGCCGACGACGCCCCGCGCCTGGACCGCTGCCGGCCGTCGTGCGCGAACATCGCACGCACCGACCACCATGCCGCCCAGATCCTTCAGTACGCCCGGACCCTGGAGAAACAGGCCGCCTCCGAGTTGATTCCCGACCCCCTCGCCGACCGCCTCACCCGCCGCGCCTCGCAGCTGCGCGCGCTGGCCGACCGCCACGAGCACGACCGCATCCACCCGCAGGAGCCGACCTCATGAGCCCAGCACCCGACGAGCGCGACCGTATCCGCGCCGCGATGGACCGCATCCTGGCCGACCACCCCCAGCGCTCCAACGGCGCTCTGACCATCGTCGCTCTCGCCCTTGAGGCAGACGTCCCTCACAACGCGCTCACCCAGCGCCACACCGACCTGAAAAACGAGTTCTACGACAAGGTCCGGGCCCGCGGGCAGACCCCGGACAGCGAGAAACGGCTGCGCCGGCAGATCCGCCGGCTGAAAGAGCTGCGTGCTTCGGACGCTGAAGAAATCGTCCAGCTCAAAGGCGACGTCGAGGCGCTGGTCGGCGCGCTCCACCAGAAGACCGTGGAGAACCAATTGCTACGAAAGCAACTGGCCGAGGGTACCGGCGCCGTCAGCATGCTGCCCCTGCCGTCCCGCACGGTGGATCACCCTGTGCCACCCGGCCTCGCTTGATCGCACCCTGCCAGCGCTTGGTGAACATCCGTGCAGCCGTCAGCTATGAGATGGGTCCGGGTTCTGCGGTGGGGCATCGGGACGATGCGCCTTCCTTCGTGTCGGATCCGCGCCGGTCGTGCCCGCCACATGGGTCTCGTTCAACTGTTTCTGGGTGTGGTGAGGGGCCGTCGGTGGCGCCGACGATCTTGCACAGGCCAGGTCACTCTGCTCTACCGGTGACCTACAATGAAATTTCCGTGGAAGATAATTCTAAGGAATATTAAAGATGGCTGACCTGATGCGGTTGTACCGGGAGCTGGTCTCGCTGGAGATCGAGCTGTGGAACGGCGTCGAGGGACGCTTGCGGACGGAGTACGACCTGCCGCTGACGTCGTTCGAGGTGCTGCATCTGCTGTTGCGTCGCCCCGGGCCGCGGATCCAGGACATCGCCGAGGAGTTCTCGATCACGGTGGGCGGCACGAGCAAGGTGGTCGACCGCCTGGAGGCGGCGGGCTGGTGCGAGCGCCGTGCGAATCCGAATGACCGGCGTTCCTCGATCGTCGAGCTGACGGCCGAAGGGCGGAAGCTGACGGAGGGAGCGGCGAAGGTGTTCGAGGAGGAGTTGGAACTGCGGATCGGGTCGGTGATCCCCGAGCAGTCCGTGCGGGAGGTGACCTCGGTGCTCAGTACGCTGCGGGCAGCCGGACGTGCTCTGGACGCGGAGCGGAAGGCCGCGGGCCAGAAGCCGGTGCCGGCGATGCGGGCGCCGAAGCAATCCGGCAGGCCGACAGCCTCGTGAAGCACGCCGCCTCCGGCAGTGCTTCGGGCGGTTGGTGCGGGATGACTTTGTGGATGTGACCGCGGACGAGGAGGTTGCCGGGGCCGCCGTTGCGGGCGGCGTACTCCTGGGTGCGGTCTTCGCCCATGTAGCGAGCGCCGAGGAGGCCGCCCCAGCGCAGCATCTCCTCGGGGTTCTCGGAGGTCTCGGCATGTCCTTGGAGGACGACGAACGCGTAGGGTGGCCGGTCGTCGTCGACGCAGAGGGCGAAGCGTCCGTCGCGGGCAAGATTGCGGCCCTTGACGCCGTCTTTCTCGGTGGTGAGCACAATGTCGTCGCCGTCGAGGAGTCGTCGCCGTCGAGGAGGAACCAGACCGGGGTGACGTGCGGGCTTCCGTCGGCCCGGACGGTCGACAGCTTGCCGGTGCGGGTGCCGTGCGTGATGAACGCCCGCCACTGCTCGCTGGTCATCTTCCGCATGCGATGCCTTTCACGCTGGAGGACAGCACTGCCAGTAGGCGGCTGCGTCGTGTGCCCCGAGGCCGGGGTGGTCTTGGGGCACACGCGGGGTTCAGCGACCCCAGAAGGCGTCTTCGGCGCTCTGGTCGCCGGAGAAGAGCCACATTTCGGTGATCTTGCCGTTGGCGATGCGCAGGAGGTCCACGCCATCCATGGCCATGGACGCATCACCGCGGCGGCCGGTGAAGTGGATGTGGGCGGCCACCAGGTCGCCGTTGCCCATCAGCGAGTGGATCGTGTCGATGGCGAAGGTGCCCTGGCTGGCCTCCATCATGCTGCCGAGCATCTGGAAGACGGCACCCTGGCCCTTGTGCTCGCCGGAGAACTGGTTGGAGCCGGGCTGGTGCCAGACGATCTGCTCGTCGAGGAGGTCACCGAGGGCGGTCATGTTCCCGGTCTGCACCGCCTGGAAGTAGGCGCGGGCCAGGTCGAGGTTGGCAGTGGTCATCACGATCTCCGTGGGTTCGGTCGGGGTTATCGGGCGAAGTCGAGGCGATCGGCCAGACCGGCCTCGGCGAAGGCGGCCTCGATCTCGTGGCGGCCTTCCTGGAAGTGGGCCCAGCTGTCGTAGTGGGCGGGGACGACCCTGCGTGCGCGGAGGGTCTTCGCGGCCTCGGCGCCCAGGGTGCTGTCGAGGGTGAGCAGGGCGCCGTCGAAGGCGAAGGGCATGCGGGCGCCGCCGAGGAAAAGGACCGCGGTGTCCACCGGAGCGAACTTCTCGGCGATCTCCTTGACGTGCTCCATGGCGGCGTTGTCGCCGCTGACGTAGACCGAGGGCAGGTCGTCGGAGGTGAGCATGAAGCCGACGACGTCACCGGTGATCGGCTCGCAGCCCACGGGGCCGTGCCGGGCCGGCACGCCGGTGACGGTCACGGTGCCGCCGTCGGGCCGCTCAAGTTCGGCACTCTGCCAGAAGGCCAGCCCCTGTGTGGTGCCGCCCAGGCGGCCGGTGCCACTGACGGTGGTGAACACGACCGGTACCCCGGCCAGGAAGGCGCGACCGGCGTCGTCAAGGTTGTCGTCATGCTCATCGTGGGAGAGCAGGACGGCGTCAACGGGGCCGAGGTCGGCGGCCGTGACGGTCGCGGGGTCGGTCTTGACGAGCTTGTGGTCGCCGGGCAGCGGCATGGGGTATTCGCCGGGCGGGTCGAAAGTCGGATCGGTGACGAACCGCAGTCCGCCGTACTCGAAGAGGGTGGTGGGGCCGCCGTAGACACGGACGGGGATCTTCTCGCTGGCGGCGCCGGCGCCGGACATGGGGACCTCCGGGTGGGTGAATCAAGTGGGATGCGTGGGCCCCGCGGCCATCAGGGAGAGGAGTCGGCCCTCCGGCGGATGCGCCATGGGGGAGGACGGGCCGTGCCCGTGGTGTCTGCTACTGGGCGGGTACGGAGAAGATCCCGAAGTGGTTGCCGGCGGTGTCCCGCAGCCGGGCGAAGGTGAAGCCCGCGGAGTCGGAGACCGGCTCCATGAGGACCTCCGCGCCGAGCTCCCGGGCGCGCTCGACCGTCGCGGCGACGTCCTGGACCAGGACGTAGAAGATCGCGTAGTTGGGGAAGTTGCCCTCGGACTCCCACACGCCGCCGGCCGGCTGCCCGGCGCCCGGCGTCATGACCGAGTGGTAGGTCACGCCGGGGGTGTTGGTGTTCAACACGTACTTCCACTCGAAGAGCTCGCCGTAGAACTCCTTGACCTTCTCCGGCTGGTCGGTGCCGAACTCGAACCAGGCGACCGAGTTGAAGGCGGGGACGGTCATGACACTCACTCCTGACGGGCGACGGTGACTTTCTGAGGCGTGCCAGCGACGGCAACGACGGCTCACGGACGGCAGGCCCCTGCACTCACTCCGCGAGGAAGAGACCGCGAGGCCCCGGCCCGGCCGCTACCCAGCAAACCATTTCCATTCCTTGGAAGCAAGTTCCTCGGATTATTGTTCTGTGGATAGGGTTCGGTGCTCCACGGCCGACCCGCAGACAGCAGAGGAACGACCCCGGCGCTCCCTATGCCGACGGTCGGGCCCAGAGAGAGGGAAGTACGTCATGGAGCCGGTCGAGATCGAGGCCAAGACCCTGATCCAGAAGTCGAAGACCTCGTCGAACGACTACGTCATCAACCCCTACACCGGCTGTGTACTGGGCTGCGCCTACTGCTTCGCGTCCTTCGCCGGGCGCCAGTTCGGCCGGTCGGTCAAGGAATGGGGCGACTACCTGTACGTGAAGAAGAACGCGGTGGAACTGGCCCGCAAGGAGCTGGCGAAGATGCCCGAGGACAAGCGCCGGGGCACCATGCTCCTCAGCTCGGTCACCGACCCCTATCAGGGCCACGAGACGAAGTACCGGCTCACCCGCGGCATCCTGCGCGAACTGCAAGCAGTCGAGTACCCGGGCCTTGTTCGCATCCTGACCAAGTCACCCGTCGTCACCCGCGACATCGACCTGCTCGCCAGCCTCCCCCGCGCGGAGGTTGGGATGACCGTGACGACCACCGACGACAAGGTCAGCCGCTGGCTGGAGGTACACGCCCCCCTCGCCTCCCGCCGCCTGCGCACCCTGACCGAACTCAACGAGGCCGGCATCCCCACCTACGCCTTCGTCGGCCCGCTCCTGCCTCACTTCGCCGCCCAGCCCGAACTCCTCGACGACCTCTTCGGCCGCCTGGTCGACACGGGGGTGCGCGAGGTGTTCATGGAGCACATCAACCTCAAGCAGTACATCCGCCAGCGCATGGACCAGGTTCTCGCGGGCGAGCCCGAAGAGGTCCGGGAGGCGTATCTCCAGGCGCGGACGAAGGAGCATCGCGAACAGCTCGACGTGATCGTGGCCCAGCTGCTGGACAAGCACGGGCTGCGGCTGCGGTTCGAGGAGGTCGTCCATCACGACGACAACGACGCCCTGCGGGAGAGGCTGGCGTCCTCGGCGCGACAGCGACCGTAACCGGGTCTCCGGGCCAGACCTACGTCAGGCGGTGACGCCGGACTCGGGATCCGGCACCGCCATGGCCCACGTCCCCATGGCCTCCAGGACCTCGCGCAGTCCCTCGCCGAGAGGGGGCAGCGCGTACTCGACGCGCGGCGGGATCTCCGCGTAGGTCGTGCGGGTGACGATGCCGTGCCGCTCGAACTGACGAAGCCGGCTGGTCACTGGTGCACCTTGTGCACTAATGGCGCCATGACCTACGTGATTCATGGCGCCACGGGCGCCCAGGGTGCCCCCGTCGTCGCCGCTCTCGCGGCCGAGGCCCAGGTGTTCCCGTAACGCACTCACCCAGCGCCACACTGACCTGAAGGGCGAGTTCCACGAGAAGGTCTGCGCCCGGGCGAAATGCCGGACAACGAGAAGCGGCTGCGCCAGCAGCTGGCCGACCCGTGCCGGTGTCGTCCGGGTACTGCCGACGCAGTCGCGGGCCCGCGACAGCGCAAATCCGGGGCCGCCTGGCCTGAGGTGATCGTCCGATGCCGGGGCCAGATCCAGCAGGCGTACCGCGAGCGAGCACCGGATGACGACGGCGAAGCCGATCTTTAGATGGGGGTGTTCTCGTCGGGGACGAAGGGCTCTCCATGGCCGGGGACGATCAGGGAGGGCCTGAGGGCGAGGATCTTGCGGCGGGAGGCGCGCAGGCCCTCGTGATCGTCGGAGGTGGGATCTTCGGCGGGGCCGTGGACGCTCCACCAGGCGTGGGTGAGGACGACCCTCCCTTCGGCGGTTTCCGCGACGGTGGAGATGTCCTGTGGAGTGTGGCCGGGCGTTTCGATCAGGCGGATCGAGGGGGAGAGCTGGTATCCGTCGGCGGGCCGGTCGTACCAGAGGTCGTTGTGATAGGCGGCCCAGACGTCGTGGGCGCGCGCGTTGGAGAAAAGGGCAGCGTTGAGGGTGTGGTCGGGGTGGTGGTGGCTGAAGACCGCGTCGGTCACCTGCTCAGGGCTGATTCCGGCGGCGGCGAGCGGATCGAGGATGAGTTTGCGGTCCTCGACCATGCCGGGGTCGACGACGACGATCGTGTCGCCGTCGCGCAGGAGGCCGACGGTCGAGGCGACGTGCCACGGCTTCTCGCGGCCGTCGCGATCCGCATTGCGTGCGTCGAGGCTGTCGTAGCCGGTGGTCAGCAGGGTGAATGTGGCCGTCATGAGAGGTGATGGTCCTTCGTCGATCGTGGGGAATGACCGGATGGAGAGCGAGGTGTGCCGTCCATGCCGGGGGCTCGAGGGTGTGCGAAACCGCGCCCCGGCGCGGGTCCGGTGAACCGGCGGCGAGGCGGAGGTGGCCGGACTCAGTCGGCGGTGGTCTGGGTGCGGCGGGCGTAGGCGCGGGCGGCGCGGGCTCGGTCGCCGCAGCGGACCGAGCACCAGTGGCGGCGCCCGGCACGGAGCAGGTAGCGGTTGCAGGGGGTGGAGGGGCAGGCCGTCAGCCGTTCGGCGTCGGGCCCGGTGAGCAGGTCGGCGGCGTCGGCGGCGAGGATGCCGAGGGCCTGGTCGACGATCTGGTCGATGGGGTGCGGGGCGGTGCGGTGCATGCCGCGGACCGCGTCCCAGCCGAGCGGGGAGGCGGTGGGGACCCGTGTGAGGGCGTCGTTGACGGCCGCCAGCGCGGTGGCGGGAGCCGGATGCCCGCCGACCTGGGCGGCGAGCAAGGCGCGTACCTGCTCGCGCAGGGAGCGCAGACGTGCCGCGCAGATCTCCTGCATACCGGCGTCCGCGGGAGCCAGGTTGTGGTCCACCAGCCACTGGTTGGCCCCGGAGGGCGTGCCCAACGCATCGAGGAACTGGCCGCCCGGCAGGGCGATGGCGCTGTTGGCGAGGTCAAGGGCGGGGTAGCGCTCAGCGCCCGGTGCCGGCGGCAACCCCGGGCCGACAGAGTCAACGGTGGTGGCGGTATCGGTCTCACTCACGCATCTCACGCTACAGCTTGCTTCTATCCGTGACAAACAACTATGGTCACGGATGTAAGACAATCTATCCGTGAGGTGGTTCTCGTCATGGCAGCAACCGGCGTGTCCAGCGAGCAGGTCCCCATCCGTGTCTTCGGCGGTCCGACCGCACTCATCGAGTACGGCGGGCTGCGGTTCCTGACCGACCCGACCTTCGACGCCCCTGGCACCTACCCCTCGGGGCTGGCCAAGACCGCGCCCGCCTCCGCCGCGCCCGCCGATCTGGGCCGCATCGATGTGGTGCTGTTGTCGCACGACGAGCACGACGACAACCTCGACGCCTCGGGCCGGGCCCTGCTTGCCGATGTCCCGCTGACCCTGACCACACCCAGTGGCGCGGGCCGGCTGGGCGGCACCGCACGCCCCCTGAAGGACTGGGAGTCCATCGAGCTCGACCGCCCCGGTGGCGGCACGATCACCGTCACCGGCGTCCCGGCCCTGCACGGTCCCGGGGCACGCGCGGACCTCGAACCCGTCGTCGGCGAGGTCGTCGGCTTCGTCCTGAGCGGTGACGGCCTGCCCACCGTCTACGTCAGCGGCGACAACGCCCAGCTCTCCCTGGTCCAGGAGATCGCCGACCGTTTCGGCCCGGTGGACACCGCTGTACTGTTCGCCGGCGCAGTCCGCACCCCCGTCCTGGACCGCGCGCTGCTCACGCTCGACAGCGCTCAGGCCGCCGAAGCCGCCCGCATCCTGGGCGCCCGCCGGATCGTGCCCGTCCACTTCGACAGCTGGGCCCACTTCACCGAGGGCCGCGAGCAGCTCGTGGACGCCTTCACCACCGCCGGACTGATCGACCGCGTCGAACTGGCCTGACCCCGCACGCCTGGCCGCTGCGGTGCGTCACGAGCGCACCGCAGCGGCCCATTCCCCCCGCCCACCCGCGCCAGGCCGGTGCACCGCAGAAGGAATCCCCGTGAATGACCCGATCAAGGGCACGGCCCGCGGCTCCGCTCCCGCGCCACTGTCCGTCCTCGACACCGCCCTGGCCGGCCGCGGCATCAGCGCCGCCGACGCCCTGACCGGCAGCATCGCACTGGCCGAACTCGCCGAGAGGCGCGGCTTCACCCGCTACTGGGTGACCGAACACCACTCCATGCCCGGCGTCTCCTCCTCCAGCCCCGCCGTCCTGCTGGCCCGGCTGACCGCCCACACCACGCGGCTGCGACTCGGGGCGGGCGGAGTGATGCTGCCCAACCACCCCCCCACTGATCGTCGCCGAGCAGTACGGCCTGCTCCAGGCCCTCGCCCCGGACCGGATCGACCTCGGTCTGGGCCGTGCCCCGGGCACCAACCAGGCCACCGCCGCCGCCCTGCGGCGAGGCCGCTCGGACGACGACTTCCCACAACAGGTCGTCGAGCTGCTGCGCTTCCTCGACGACGACTTCCCCGAAGAGCACCCCTACCGCGAGCGCGTCTACGCCGTTCCCGGACCGGGACAGGACAAGGAGAACGGTCTTCCGCAGACGACCGGCCGCCCCTCGGTCTGGCTGCTGGGATCCTCCGGATACTCCGCCCAGCTCGCCGCCCGCCTAGGCCTGCCCTTCGCCTTCGCCGCGCACTTCTCCCCCGGTCACGTCGCCGGTGCGCTCCAGCTCTACCGCGACCGGTTCACCCCCTCGGCCGTACTCACCGAGCCGTACGCACTGGCCAGCATTGCCGTCATGGCCGCCGACGACGAGCACGAGGCCCTGCGCCAGACACGCAGCTACGCCCACAGCATGATGCGCATGCTCCACGGCAAGTCCTACCTCGTACCCACCCCCGACGAGGCCGCCTCCTACGCCTACACCGCCTCCGAGCAGCACGTCCTCGACCACTGGACCAACAGCGTCCTGCACGGCACCCCCGACCAGGTCACCGCGCACCTCAACCGCCTGCACGAGACAGCCCGCCCCGACGAGATCATGATCGCCAGCGTGGGCCACACCCCTCAGGCGCTCCTGCACTCGACCGAACTCATCGCCGACGCCTACACCCTGCCCTCCACACCGGTCCTCGCGTCCGCGCGCTGAACCGGCCTCGCTGCCGGGCAGTGGGCGCAGACCCCATCGAGCAGTCGGACAGGCAGCCACATCAGGCGCCGCAACACCACGCCCACCACCGCTGGGCCCGTAACGGAGACACCATGCACAACATTGCGACGACGCCCCCCAGCGGGCCGACGGACGCCCCATCGGCCACTCCTGCGCCTTCTCTGCCTGAGACGCAAAGGCGCATCCTGGTCATCCTGCTGGCGTCCCAGGTCCTCAGCGGCGTGGGACTCGCGGCCGGTGTCACCGTTGCCGCCCTGCTGGCTCAGGACATGCTCCACTCCACCACCCTGGCCGGGCTGCCCAGCGCCCTACTCACCGCAGGCTCCGCCCTCGCCGCCGTCATCATCGGCCGCATCTCCCAGACCTGCGGGCGCCGCCCCGGCCTGGCCGCCGGCTACCTCGCAGGCGCCCTCGGCGGTGCCGGAGTCGTCGTCGCCGCCGCCCTCGACAACCCCGCCCTGCTCTTCATCTCCCTCTTCCTCTACGGCGCCGGCACCGCCGCCAACCTCCAGGCCCGCTACGCCGGAGCCGACCTCGCCGCCCCGCGCCACCGCGCCCGAGCACTGTCCACCGTCCTGGTCGCCACAACCCTGGGCGGTGTCGTCGGCCCCAACCTCACCGCCCCCGCCGGACACCTCGCCACCACCCTCGCATTGCCCCCGCTGAGCGGGCTGTTCCTCATCTCCAGCGCCGCGTTCGCCCTGGCCGCCCTGACTCTGCTGATCTGGCTGCGTCCCGACCCCCTCCTGCTCGCCCGCACCCTCCCCACCGAGCCAGAGGCACCAGAGCGCACCGGCACCGGGCCGGCGCCAGACGTCCCGCAGCCCGCCGCACCCCGCCGCCCCAGCCTGCCGCTGGGAGTACTGGTAATGGTCCTCAGCCAGCTCGTCATGGTCGCGATCATGACGATGACCCCCGTGCACATGCACGACCACGGCCACAGCACCGCCGCCTCCGGCCTCGTCATAGCCCTGCACGTCGGCGCGATGTACCTGCCCTCCCTCCCTGACCGGAGCGCTCACCGACCGCTACGGCCCCACCGCGACCGCCGCCGCATCCGGCCTGACCCTGCTGGCCGCCGGCACCCTCGCGGCCGCCGCACCGGCCGACTCCGTCTTTCTGCTCACCCTCGCTCTCATCCTGCTCGGCATCGGCTGGAACCTCGGCCTCGTCAGCGGCACCACCATCATCACCAACGCCGTTCCCCTGGCCACGCGAGCCAAGACCCAAGGCATGGTCGACGTCGCCATCGCCATCGCCGGAGCCACCGGCGGCATGACCTCCGGAATCGTCGTCGCAGCGGCCAGCTACCCCTTCCTCGCCCTCACCGGAGCCGCCTTCGCCCTCGCCCTCCTCCCCGCAGTCATCGTCACCGCCCAGAAAGGCTCGCCCCGCACACCTCGCTCGGAACGCCGATAGAGCAGCACCGAACCCTGAGCCCGCCCAGACACTCCGCAGTAACTGAACCGCCAGGCGCAGGAGAGCTCCGTGCCATGGCAGCCGCGGCTACTCGCACAGGCCAAGGGCGGAGGCAACTGAACCCTCTACCTCACTTCAGTTCAACACGCTGAACTCGACAGAGAAGAGGTCGGCCAACACGCCACGGAGCCGATCCAATGCCGTGCCCGGGGCCACACTCGTCTCGATCTCAAGGTCGAGATGGCAACGCCCCATGCCGCTGCCCGCGCCCGTGATCTCACCATGGGAGGCGAACGCGGCTTCCCATGCCTCCTCGACCTCGTCACGGTCGATTGGCAGATCCGTGAGAACGATCTCAACGAACACCGCAGTCCTCCGCTCCAACCCGGCGAACCATACCGGTCACAGCACTTGCAGTCTGCGGCTGCGTCCGTCGTCGACGGACCTGTCATACGGCGATGCGCCGCCCGGTGATGCCGATGGGGTCGATGCGGATCCACAGGTCGTGTTGTCCGCCCGCCCAGGGAGTGCTGTGCGCCTGCTCCTCCAGTCGTCGTACGGAGTCGGGACCCGTCACGGTCCGGGCGTGTCCTCGTACCAGTACGCTCCAGCCCTGGCTGAACGTTTCGTCGATGCGGTCGACCTCGAAGGCGACCTGGGAGCCGGGCGCCTGCGACGGTACGGTATCCGGGGCGGTCCTGAAGACGATCGAGGCTCCGACGACGCCGTAGTTCACGGGGACGATCACCATCCCCGAGATCGTGGGCACGGCAGCCCTCCCGACTCCGTGCGTCGAGAGCAGGTCCTGGCACTCCTGGGTGCTCAGTTCGGTGAACTTCGGTGGCTGGTCGGCCTGTCCCGGACCGGGGGGAAGATCGGCGTCGCCGCCGGTGAGTTCCAGAACAGAGGTCTCGAGGGCACCGGCCAGCTTGAGGAGCGTGGTCACGCCGGGTGCGGCGGTGGGCTGCTCCTCCAGGTACTGGAGGTAGCTCGGAGCCATGCACGCCCGGGTGGCCGTCTCCTCCCGAGTGACGCCGAGTTCCTCACGTCGCAGGGTGATACGGCGCCCGAGGTCGCCCGTGGTGTGCTGCCCCCTCAACGCATGCGACGATGGCTGTGCGGCCAGGGCGCGTCACTTCCTCTCGTCGCGCCGCCCCGGACGGCGTCGGCTTCGTGCTGCTGTCCGCCGAGTACCACTCTGAGCGCGCCGTTGTCAGCCATGCGGCCGAAGAAGACGTCGTACGCCTCCACATAGTCCAGCGGAACGGTGCGCCTGGCAGAGGTGGTGAAGCAATCATGGCGACACTTGAGATCCACGGCCTGCGCTGCTCGGTGCAGACCGACGCCGGTCCACGCGAGATCCTGCGCGGCGTCGACCTGACCGTCCGGCAAGGCGAAACACACGCGATCATGGGGCCCAACGGCTCCGGCAAGACCACCCTCGCCTACGCGCTCGCCGGCCACCCCAAATACCAGGTCACCTCCGGCACGGTCACCTTGGACGGCGAGGACGTGCTGGCGATGAAGGTCGACGAGCGGGCACGGGCCGGGGTGTTTCTGGCCATGCAGTACCCGGTCGAGGTTCCGGGCGTGTCGGTGTCGAACTTCCTACGCTCGGCCGCCACCGCCCTACGCGGCCAGGCACCGAAGCTGCGGACCTGGCTGCGGGAAGTCCGCGAGGCGATGGAGCGGCTCCAGATCGACCCCTCCTTCGCCGAACGCAACGTGAACGAGGGCTTCTCCGGCGGGGAGAAGAAGCGCCACGAGATCCTCCAGCTCGAACTGTTCCAGCCGAAGATCGCGATCCTCGACGAGACCGACTCCGGCCTGGACATCGACGCCCTGCGCATCGTGTCTGAGGGCGTCAACCGGGTCCGTGCCAACGGCCAGGTCGCCACACTCCTGATCACCCACTACACGCGCATCCTGCGCTATGTCACCCCCGATCACGTCCACGTCTTCGCCGACGGCCGGATCGTCGAATCCGGCGGGCCGGCACTCGCGCAGCGGCTGGAGGAGGAAGGCTATGAGACGCACGTGAAGGGCGCAGCTGGCGGGTGACATCCCGTCGAATGATCCCGGACCGCACCCGCTTGAACGGACAGTCCCCCTCTGCTCGGCGCACACTGCCAGGTCACATCGGGCGCTGCGGGCCGCTGGGCGCGGGGACGCGCGATCGTGGAGACACGTCGGCGGGCACCCCCCCGTGGAGCGACGTCATTTCTCGTGACCATTCAGGCGATCGTCCGTCGTCAACCGAGGCCGAACCGATGGACACACGCTGCTGCTCGAAGTGAACGAAGTCGGCGTGCCCGGCGGGAAGATGCCGGGGCAGCGGTTTCGGGGCACGGTGGGAGTGGGGGCGGGGCCGTTTCCGGCCGATTCTTGCCGACCACATCCGAAGGAATCGTGATGGCCGTAGCCACAGACATGCTCGTTCCGGCACTGCGCGAGGTCCGCGAGGCCAAGGCGGTGCTTGCCGACCGCTTCAAAGCCCATCTCGCGATCACGCCCCCCGGTGAGTACCTGGAGGTTCTGGAGCGGCGCCTGGGTGACGCCCGGGGCCACGTGTACCGCATCGACGAACGCCTGGCCACGTTGCAGCCCCGTGGGCTGGTGCAGACCGTGGTCGGCGGTGCCTGGCAGATCACCGGACAGGCGGCCCGGCTGCCCTTCGACATGGCGATGTCGGTCCCGAACGTCGTGTTCCGGGGCCGGGGGACGGCATCGGAGCGGCAACTGCTGAAGAACGCCGAGGACGAGTATGCGATCACCGCGCTGGCCGTGGCCGTCTGCCGGGCCGCCGAACGCATCGCTCAGGAGGCCGGGGACGCCGTCAGTGCGGAGTTGCTCAACTCCATCCGCGGCGATGACGAGGAGGCGCTGCAAGAGCTCGCCGAGAGTCTGGAACAGCACGCCGAAGCGGCGGTGGCGGCCGCCGAGGCCACTGAGCGTCTGAACGGCGGCGGCGCCGCGCGGGCGGTCCGCGACTGGAGCACCTGGCTGCGGGAGACGGCGGAGCGCATGCCGGGCGCGGACCGGTTCCTGGGCGCGCCGGAGGGGGCCCTGATCGCGGAGAACGAACTGCCGATCCCCGACTACCGCAGGCTGAGCACCAGGATGATCCTGGACCGGCTCCCGCACCTGTCCCAGTCGGATCTGGCCACGGTCGGCGCCTACGAACGCTTTCACGCGGGCCGCTCCGCCGTCCTGGGCAGGGTCGCCGACCTGCTCGGGCCTGTGCCCTGGCCCGGCTACGACAGCATGACCGCCGACGAGATCGTCAAGCGGATCGCGGACGCGGAACCGAGCCACACTCGGCGAGTGCTGGACTACGAGCGTCGCCACCAGGCACGCTCCACGATTCTCAGGGCCGCCGAACGAGTGCCCGCCTGAGCGTCCCGGGTTCGGTGGTGCCGCCTGGCGCCGCGACCGTTTGCAGGGCTGCCCTCAGGCTCATGTGGCCGGCTGCATGAGCCCGGCGGTGTCGGTACTGGTAGGTCCACAGTTCGTCGACGAGGGTGAAGCCGAAGGAGGCGAACAGCCGGGCGGCGGCCTGGCTGTCGGGAGTGGAGTGTGGGGCATCGTCGACGACGAGCGCGACCTCGGTGGCACCCTGCTCGGCCAGCAGGGCCAGGGCCTGGCTGAGCAACTTGCGGCCCAGGCCACAGCGGCGGCGGGCGGGCAGGGTCTCGATCCAGTACAGGGTTGCCGTGCGGTCGGGTTCGACGCTGACCACGGCTTCCGCGACCGGTTCGGCGGCCTCGCGGATGATCAGCCGGTGGCCCGGGGGAACTCGCAGGGGAGAACGTCGGCGACCAGCTTGGCGGGCGGGGGCTCGGCCGGCAGCGCACAGTGCAGGTAACAGCCCTGGCGGCGGCCGGTGAAGCCGCTCTGCAGCAGGGCGTCGTGGGTGGCGCGGCGGCGGGTGCGCGGCAGGCCACCGGGCCCCAGGGGACCCGGCGGAGCGTCTACGAACGCATCGACCTGCCGACAGTCCTTGAGCGCGGCGAGCGCGTGGCCAAGCAGGGCACGCAGAGCAGGGGGATCCTCACGGGCGTGGACCCGGCAGACGAGACCGGTGTGCACATCGGTCCAGGCCAGGTACGCGATGATGCCGCAGGGACAGTCCTCGGCATCGGTCAGGACCCTCGTCTGCGGCCGGGCCGGTACGGTCCAGTCGGCCACGGGGACCCGACCGGATCGCGCTGCGGCCAGCTTCTGCGGGGTGCAGCACGGCTGTCCCGGCAGTCGGTCGGCTTCGATGAGTTGCCGCACATCCGGCTCGTCCTCGGGGCGGTACGGGCGCACCGCCGAGCCGCTCATAAGGCTGTGTGAAGAGGCCAGGCTGTCCGTCCGCACACGCACTGATGTTTCCTACTGGCTACTTGCCAGCCTCCTCCGTTTCGCCCGTGCTGTCACGGCGATGACGACGGCGCCGCGGTGGGCCGGGCCGCGGCGGCGCGCCGCCGGACGGCGCGCGTGCGACCCACGTGCCTTGCCCGGCTGCGGTCAGCAGCGCACGCACCTGGTCGATGACCGGCTGGTGCAACGGGAGCGTCAGGTGGCCGACGCCGGGCACCAGAACGTTGCGGGCCGTGAGGTCGGGGTGTTCGACGCGGGCCCTTGCAGCGGGGATGACGGCCGCGTCCAGGTCGCTGTAGAAGGCCACGAACCGGGTGCGGCATCCCGCGGCCGGCTCGGCGAGTTCGCTCAGCAGCTCGCTTCCCGGCCGCAGTTGGCGCAGGAGCGGATGGGGCGGGGCCAGCAGGGCCGTCGTGGTCCCGCCGTGCGGCGTCGCCAGTGTGATCACCAGCGGCACATGCAGGTCCCCGCCGAGCCGCTGCACGTAGTAGCGAGCGATCAGCCCGCCCAGGCTGTACCCGATCAGGACCACGGGCCGCCCCTCAACACGGGCGCAGGCCCGCTCCACCTGGTCGCCGAGCCTCCGGGCCGCCGCGCGGATGTCAGGGGTGAGCGCGTTGTAGCCGGCCGGGATGAACAGGCCCACGCCGCAGCCGTCCAGCCCTCGCTGGAGCGACGAGACGACCCACTCCCGGTCGTCCAACCCGTGCACCAACAGCACCGGCATCCCCGAGCCAGCCGGCGTCACCTCCTCCGAGCCCATCGACCCCGTGGGCAGAGCACGACCCAACCAACCCGTCAGCTGGCCCACGCCCTCGACAGCGATGTCGAGCGGGAGCCGGGCCAGCCGTACCGCGGCTCTGCCGGCCTCCACGCCAACACCACGCACCGGCGACAGTCCCGACACTGACAGGTGCGGCCCAAAAGGAGTACCCGTAGCCGTTCACCTCCCCGCATGCGTTGCATACGTCCTGGTTCATCCCACCCTAGAAACGCTGTGCGCGGCGCCGCGATTCCTCTACGACCGCAGTACTGGCCTGCAGTGATGGATGTAGTCCGAACGGCGGCGAGTCGTCGGGGACCCGGCGTGTCGAGCGGAACCCCGCCGACCAGCCTTCTCACGACACCGCTGGGGCGTTACAGCCTTCCCGGCGGGCGACCAACTCTCCTGTTCAGTAGCTTTGGCGCGGAAAATACCGGAGTGTCCCAGGCCCGTTCCGGCGGCCCGCCATACCGTCGGAACGAGCTGCAGCGGAAGGAGCGCGCGTGCTGCCCATCGGATCGCTGGAGAACGTGCTGCTCACCATCGCTCCCTACGGTGGCACGGACCGCGCCCGGCACAATGCCGCGCAGGCCGCAGCCGCAGCCAGCGCGGAGCGGCGCGAGAACGAAGCAGCCGGCGCTTTGCTCGCACAGCACGACCTCGCGCACCGCACCTGAGAACGCGGCCAGACTCGGGCCGTGGTAGACAGGCCGACGGCGTCGGGCCATCTCGCACAGGCGCACGGCGGGCGGGCGCTGATCGGCAGAGACAGGCGGAGGGCCCGCCGCCCTGCCCATGGGCCCTCGCGGTACGTGCAGACACCGTGCCCCAAGTGTTCCGGCTCAGGTGCGCCAGCATCTCGCGCCATGGGGACACGCCGACCCGACGGCGTCGACCGCCCCGGCCGCTTCCGCCCCTACGCTCGGCGATGTGACGTTGACAGACGGAACGTATCGACTCGGGCCGTCGACCGGCCGCCTCCTGATCAGGACCGGCCGCGCCGGGCTGGGACGCAGGGCGGGACACGACCTCACCATCGAGGCAACCCGATGGTCCGGGGAAGCCATCGTGGCCGTCCGGGACCCCGACAGGTCCTCGGTGAGTGTGACCGTCGAGACGGGCTCGCTGGAGGTCCGGGAAGGAGCCGGCGGGCTGAAGGCACTCACCGACACGGACCGGGCCGAAATCAAGCGGACGCTGGCGGACAAGGCGCTGCTGCACATCGCTGAGCACCCCACGATCACCTTCCGTTCCACCGGTATCACGGGAACCCCCCAGTCCTTCGAGATCACCGGGGAACTCACCATCAAGGGACAGACCCACTGGGTGACCGTGCAGGGCAAGGGAAGCGATGCTGGGCCGTTGCGCGGCTGGGCAACCGTCACGCAGTCCACCTGGGGAATCAAGCCCTACACCGCGTTTCTGGGCGCGCTGCGGCTGGCCGACGACGTCCGGGTGGAGTTCGAGGTGGCCAGGCTCGAACCGGCGGACGGCCCCGGACTGCCGCCGCATGCTGGTCAGGTGTAGGAGCGACGCCAACCGATCACAGCCAACCGCCCTCCAAGGTTGCAGGCGGATCGGCCCTTCGGCCTCCGGTGGAGGCATGAGCAACATCGTCGTCGTGTACGTACTCGACAAGCCGGTGGTGGCCACCCGCCCCTCCCAGGGGGCAATGGGTGGCGAGGAACGGCACGTCCGCAAGGTGCACGCGGCGCCCACCGCACCGGGGGAGCCCGCAGCCACGGGACCGCGAACCCTGTGCGGGAAGGAGACCTTGGTCATGGAAACGGGCCCCCGGATCACCGAGCGCCCTGGCGCGCCCTGGTACCCCGCTCGATACACATCCGTGGTCTGCCCCGACTGCGATGCCGTGATCGAGACCTAACCGGCAACATCGGCTGTCACCGTCGAGGGGGGACGGGAGCTGGACCGTGCCTTCCCCGCCGGGAAGCGCCGGAGCCCGTTGAGGCCGTCCCTCCAGTGGCCGGACGACTCCGCCGCGTCAACTCCTGGAGCGTCCACGAGAGTTGACCGACTCGCATCATCGGCTGGGCGTTGGCGCTGATTGCGCCTCTGTCACGGGTACACAGGTTGCAACGTGCAGTTGGCGACGCCGGCCACACCGCGAACAGCGATTCAGCCTCACCCATGGTGTTCACGGTGCGTGTGGTCCCGGGACGCGTCATGAGGAACGAGGGTGTACTGGGTGTACTGCCTGGTGGCCAGGGGACACCATGGAAACCGGAGCACCTGCAACGCATACGGGCTCCGCTCCAGTCTGGGAGCCCGGCGTGGCGTCGGCCGGCGGAAGGAGCGCCTGCGATGAGGGAAGCCGGATGGTCTCCCGCAGGCTTCGGCGGGACAGGCAGCAGCGGGGCGCAGGGGGAGTCGTCGCAGCCGAGCGGGTTGATGGATCTCCTCGGTGTCGCGGCGGTGCTGCTGGATTCCGAGGGACGCATCGTGCTGTGGAGCCCGCAGGCCGAAGAGCTGTACGGCTATACCGCCGAGGAGGCGCTCGGGCAGTACGCGGCACAACTGCTCGTGCACGAAGAGCACTGGGACTGGGTGCTCAAGACGTTCGCCGAGGTCATGGAGACCGGTCAGGTCTGGGGCGGCGCGTTTCCCGTCCGCTGCAAGGACGGCGGCACGCGGCTGGTGGAGCTGCGCAACATGCGGCTGCTCGACGACCGCGGCGACTTCTACGCCCTCGGCCTGGGCACCGACTCGCCCACGCTGCGCCAGGTGGAGCGCGACGTCGCCCTGTCCACCCGGCTGATCTCCCAATCCCCCATCGGGATCGCCATCCTCGACACCGAGCTGAAGTACGTGGCTGTCAACCCCGCTCTGGAGCGGATGCACGGCGTCTCCGCGCAGGACCACCTCGGCCGCTACTACCGCGAGGTCATGAGGGCCGAGAAGTTCGAGGCGACCGAGGCAGCGATGCGGCAGGTCCTCAAGACCGGAGTCCCGCTGGTCGAGCAGTCCACCATCGTCGGCCGCGCCCCGGCCGATCCGGACCGCGAGCACGCCTGGTCGATTTCGCTGTACCGGCTGGAGGACACGCAGGGCCGGGTGCTCGGACTGGCCGAACTGGTGACGGACGTCACCGACCGGTACCAGTCAGCCCAGGAAGCCACCGACACACGGCGGCGACTGACCCTCGTCGCCGACGGCTCCGCCCGCATCGGCACCACCCTGGAAGTCGACCAGACCGCCTGGGAGCTGGCCGACGTCACCGTACCCGCGCTCGCCGATCTGGCCGCCGTCGATGTCCTCGACTCCGCCCTCGACTCGCACCGCCCCGCCGCCCGGGACAGCCTCGCGCTCTTCCGCGCCCTCGCGGTGAAGGCCGCCTACCCGACCGAAGCTGAGGAGGCCGCCGATCCGCCCGGCCGGATCGCCGCGTACAACACCGACCGCCTGGCCGCCCAATGCGTGCGCACCGGTCGCCCCGTCCTGATCCCCCACGCCGACGCGGACGACCTGACGCGCATCGCCCGCGACGCGCACGCCGCCCTGATGCTGACCCGTGGCGGAGTGCACTCCTACATGGCCGTTCCGCTCACCGCCCGCGGCACCGTCCTCGGCTTCCTGGGCCTCGCCCGCGCCCGTGATCCGCGGCCCTTCACCGACGACGACCTCGCCATCGCCAGCGAACTGGCCTCCCGCGCGGCGGTGTGCATCGATAACGCCTGCGCCCACCAGTGCATGCGCAACGCCGCCGAGACCCTGCAGCGCAGCCTGCTCCCGGAGCACCCGCCCGACCTTCCCGGCCTGCAGGTCGCCTCCCGTTACCTGCCCGCCCAGGCCGCCTACGAGGTCGGCGGCGACTGGTACGACGTCCTCCCACTGGAGGGCGGCAAGACCGCGCTCGTCGTGGGCGACGTCATGGGCAGCGGCATCGAAGCCGCCGCCACGATGGGCCGCCTGCGCGCCGCCACTGCGGCCTTCGCCGACCTCGACCTGGAGCCCTCCCAGGTACTGCAGCACCTCGACGCGATCACGTCACGACTGGAGCAGTACATCGCCACCTGCCTCTACGCCGCCTACGACCCCCACCGCGCCGAGTGCCACATCGCCAACGCCGGCCACCTACCACCCGCCCTCGTGCCCGTCGGCCAACACCCCCGGCTACTCGACCTGCCCACCGGCACCCCCCTCGGCGTCGGCGGCGTCCCCTTCGAAACCACCACCCTCAGCCTCGCCCCCGGCGACCAACTGGTCCTCTACACAGACGGACTCGTCGAAACCCGCCACCACCCCATCGACGAACGCCTCGACACCCTCCTCCACCTCCTCGACGCCCCGGGCTCCCCGCTGGAAGAAACCTGCGACCGGCTCCTTCACGACCTCCGGCACCCCGACAACCACGACGACGTCGCCCTGCTGATCGCCCGCGCACGACGCCGCACGCCAGATACACATCGGCGCCGCTAGAGATCTCAAGCAGCGGGCACCACCGGGGCCCTTGCCTGCGGACCGCTGTCTCGTCCCCAACGATCTGGTCCGGGGCCGTGGTTGCGACCTGGGGCGACCAGATCAGCTGCGACGTGGGGATACTGGGAATCTCGGTTGATCTGGTCCCGGCTGAATGGACGCCGGATGTCGTCTCAGTCGATCTGGTCCGGCTCTGCCGTTTCGTACTGATACCAGGACTGGGTCGTCAGCCAGGACTGGTAGTCCCGCGCGTCGAAGAACTCGCCAAGGAGCCGATGGAGCGCGCTCACGGCGGTGTTCGCAATTCCGTGAACCAAGCCCATGTCGTCAGGGGCCGACTGGGTTTGCGGGCCGGGGATGCCCGTCGGGCGGACATCTCGATGAGCTGAAGTTCTTCGGTCCGGGTGAGGGCAAGTGTCCTGGCTCGGGGCCCGGCCATGCATGGTCACGACGCGGTACCCCGCCCGGTATCGGACATCCCTGCTGGTGGCCGATTCGTGGCGCACGCTGCATGTGGGCCGGTCTGGCGGAAGGGACCGCAAGTATGACCTTTCCGGGAGAGTCGGCAGAGTACCGGGCGGCGCGCAACCGGCTGCTCGACCAGGAGATGGAGCTGCGCCGCGCCACGGAGGCGGTGGCGGTAGCGAGGCGTGAACTGCCGCCCGGCGGGTTGGTCCTGGAAGACTACGTCTTCCAGCAGCAGGGACCCGACGGCGCCGAAACCGATGTCAGGCTGTCGGAGCTGTTCACACCCGGCAAGGACTCGCTGGTCATCTACAGCTACATGTTTCCGCGTCACCCCGGCGACAAGCGACCGGGGCCCAAGGGCGGTCGCACGGCGCAACTGAAGCTCGAGGAGGGTCCGTGTCCCTCCTGTACAGCGTTGCTCGATCAGCTGGACGGCGCTGCCGAGCACGTTGCCCAGCGCGTCAACTTCGTAGTCGTGGCGAGGGCGCCGCTCTCGCGGTTCCTCACGTTCGCCGAAGAGCGTGGCTGGCGAAGGTTGCGCTTGCTGTCGTCGGCTGGCAACACCTACAGCCGCGACTACCTTGGCGAGACGGCGGATGGCGCAGCGATGCCCATGCTGAACGTGTTCCGGCGCGATGGCGAGGAGATCCGCCACTTCTGGGGCTCGGAGATGCTCTACGCGCCTACCGAACACGGTCAGGATCCCCGGCACGTAGGCACTCTCGAGCCGCTCTGGAACATCTTCGACCTCACGCCGGACGGGCGCGGAACCGATTGGGACGAGCAGTTGAGCTATTCGTGACACCGAGGCGGTCCGACAAACCGTAGGCCCGCACCAGCGCCCGCGGGCGTGAACCCACCGTCAGCCCCAGATCACCTGCGACAGGGGCCAGTTCCCTGGAGACGCGACAACCGCCGGAAACCGGACTCGACCTCGAACCGCCGTCCTGCGTCATCCGGCCTTGCGCGTGCCCTCAGAGGTCGAGCACGCCTTAGTACTCCAGTGAGAGATCGTGTCCTGAGCTGGTTCTTCTCGTTGTCCGGTCGTGGAGGGGATTACTGAAGTCGAGGGC